>JAIOHN010000117.1 GCA_019912985.1 Anaerolineae bacterium
TCGTAAAGCCGCTTGGCGAGATCATCACCAGCGAATGGAAGTGTTCCGGTGCTTCCAACGCCGCCCGCGCCATGAACTCACAACTCAGCGACAGCGCCACCACATCCGCCGCCTCTTTGACAACATCCACCATAAAATCAAGAATCGCGTCTTTGAACATCTCGTAAGAATAGTAGCGGTCGCTGCGCTCAGAAAAGCCGAAGCCCGGCAGTTCAAGCGCATAGACCGGGCGCGATCCCCGGTAATGCTCGAAAATCGGCTTCATCTCGTAAGCAGAGGCAGCGGCGTTGATGCTGTGAATCAGTACCAGTGGCCGCCCTTCAGCGCTGGTATCCGCATAGTAATTCATAAACCGGGTGGTCCGTGTCCCTAAAAAGCGCTGCTTTTCGGCATCAATGGCCTTGGGTAAGTGCAGATCATGGTCAATGCTGCGGCTGCTGTAGATAATCCAGCCACCGGCTGCCCCGGCAACTGCACCGACCGCCGCCAGCAGCGGCGAGAAACCGCGTTTTTTTCCATTACTCCCTGTCATCGTCAAAACCTTATTACTGTAGAACTAAGTGTCTTCAGTATATCATCCGTCCGATGTCCCAAGGCCATTTATCAGCAAATTCTCAGGGCAGCAGCGATTGATCCCAGTTGTATTTCGCCTTGAAACCGAGCACACCCTCAGCATAACTGGAATCCACGGCAGCCTGCTGCCCGCCAAATCCCTCACTAAAACGGGTTACTTCAGGATAGTACTGCTTGATGAGGTCGATGGTCGGCTCATCCATGTAGGAGTTCGGCGCGGCGATCAGGAAGGCCTGATGTCCCGGCTCGGTGTATTCCAGCGCGAGACGGCTGGCAACCGCCGCGTCCCGCACATCGACGTAAGTCCAGAAACTGTTGCTATCGTGCGGGCGGCTGCGCATCCATTCGATGGCGCGCTTCCCATCCTCGACAGAGACGACCAACGTAAAGCGCAGGCTGGTGATCGACATAGATGGGGTCCGCCGGACAAAGCCATCGGCCAGCACCTCGCCCACCATCTTCGACAGGCCGTAGGCATCCTGCGAAAGCATCGGGTGCGCGTCATCCAGCGGCATGTAGAGCGGCTCAAAGTGGCGATGCCGCCAGGAATAACCAAAGGCCGAGAGGCTACTGGCAAGCACGACCTTATTGATGCCAAGCATGGTCGCCGCCTGCAATACGTTGAATGTCGAGATGGTGTTGGTTTGATAGACGACCTCCGGCGGGTGTGAGGCGGGCGACGGAATGGCGGCCATATGGATCACCGCGTCGTGTCCGGCCATGATACTCGTCACCTGACCGAGATCGGACGTATCGGTGATATAAGTACGCACATCGCGTGAGCGAGTAAGGTCCGCGCCGGTCACTTCATAACCATGATCGAGCAGCTCGCGGGCGATCATCGCGCCAATCCGTCCGCTGCTGCCGGTTACAAGCACTTTTTGGTCTGCCATGAAGTATTCCTTTTCCTAAAAGTCAATTCCGCCACGATGATACGCGGCCCTGGCCTGAATTGCTATGCACGACTCATTCCATTGATTTTATGCCGGTGTAATGCCGGTACGATACAGTCGTCATTAGAAAAAGAGGACATATTTCATTTCCAGGTGGATCAAGCATCTCACAAAAGAAATTGGTACTATAATTAAAAGAGATCATTACAAGAAACACTTAGGCAAGTGGTATATTATTAGTCTACGAAACAAAGTTTCCCAGGAGATAACATCCATGTTAAGCAAAAAACATGGTTGGATGAAGATATTACCCGTGGTCCTGTGCCTGCTATTGGCGCTGAACACGGTAGGTGTGTTGGCGCAGGAAGTCACCGAAGAACCGGCCCCGGCAGAAGCGACCGCGACCCCGCTGCCCACCCTGACGCCGACTTTTACACCGACCAATACGCCAGAACCAACCGCGACACCGCTGCCGACGAGTACGCCGGAGCCAAGCGCGACGCCGCTGCCAACCAATACTCCGACCGCCGAGGCGACAGACGAGGTGACGCCGGAGATCACGCCAGAAGCCACTGAGGAAAGCACACCGGAGGTCACGGCAGAGCCAACCAGTGAGGTCACACCGGAAGCCACCGAGGAAAGTACGCCGGAGATCACGCCGGAACTGACGGCAGAAGTGACTGAGACGGTCGAACCCGTTACGCCGCAGCCCACCCAGCAGAGCGCCATCCTCGCGCCGGTGCTGGCCGCACCGGATCTGCGTTCACCAGACAATGGCAGCACCATCAGCAGCCTGCGTCCGCGTCTGCGCTGGAACCGCGTTCAAGGCGCGCAGCGGTAC
>JAIOHN010000118.1 GCA_019912985.1 Anaerolineae bacterium
GCGCCCATGCGTGCTCATAACCACCAGATCAGCATCTTCGTTGTTCACAAAATCGCAGATAAGATGTGCCGTACTTGGCCCTTCGATCAACTGACAGCGCACGTTGATTTTCTCGCTGCGCAGTTCGCTGCGAATGCCAATCAAGTACTGCTTCATCTGCTCACGCAGTTGGTCAACCTGCGTGTCCTGCCCGGCTAGTGAGATCTGATCGGTATATTCATAAGCAGGCGGGCGAAACACGTGAAGCAGGATAAGCTCCGCCTGGTTTGCCCGTGCAATATCGACTGCGTGAGGGACGGCGCGCTTAGACCAACCGGAGCCATCCAGCGGAACCACAATTTTTTGATAACGTGATGATGAAGTCATAGTTTATGCCCCTGTGTATTAATTTTATTCTACCATTTGCCTATAAGATTAAAAAATAAGAACCTCATTGACCGGTTGATCGCGCAAAGGTTATAATTCCTCAGATAAATCTTAAGAAACCTCCTAAAAACGAGCCGATATGAGTGAAAATCAGCCACAGAACCTATCTTTAGCGCGCAATCTGAAAATTGCGCTTTTTCATGTCGGCTCCGGAATGGCCGATGTGATGGCGACCGGGGTGTGGAATCGCATCATGATCAGCGATCTGGGCTTTAGCGCAGCGCCCATTAGTGTGTTGGCGAGTCTGCGTTACTTTCTGGCACCTCTTGGCATCTGGGCGGGGCGTATGTCCGACGAACGCACCGTGGGTGGTTACCGGCGGCTGTTCTGGATCTGGCTTGGTCGGGCGTTGATGGTCATCAGCCTGTTCGGGTTGGGTTGGGCGACGGCGACCCTGGCGCGTGGCGCAGAGGCGACGCTGGCGATGTGGGCGGCGATCACGTTCTCGCTGCTGCTGTTTAGCCTGGGCAATGCCCTATCTGGCAGCACCTTCCTGGCGTTGGTATATGACCGTGCGCCGGAGAGTCAACGGGGCCGCGCGGTCGGCATTGTATGGACCTTTTTGCTGATCGGTTTCACGATTGGCGGCATTTTCTTCGCAATCCTGCTGCCTTCCGCTGAGGGTGAAGCCAGCAATGGCCTCAGCTTTACGCCGGATGCGCTGCAAAATCTGTTTGTCGTGGCGGGGTTGGTGTTAGGAACCCTGTGGTTTGTCTCGCTGGTCGGCGAGGAAAAGCGCACCCGTCAGGCTGCGAAAGTGGAAGCTGAGGGGGAACACGCCATCTCGCTGCGCCAGGATCTAAAGCTTGTCTGGCAGGATAAGCGGATGCGTGCCTTTTTCTGGTATCTATCGCTGTCGATGATCTTCGCTTTCGCTCAGGACGCTGTGCTGGAACCCTTCGCAGGTGATGTCTTCGGCATGGATGCGCAGCACACCACGCGTTTCACTGCTTATTGGGGTTCGATGTCGATTCTTGGCTCGCTCTTCTTCCTCTGGTGGTCGCGCCGCAACAAACGCCTGAACAACACCAATATGTCGTTGATCGGTGTGGCGGTGCTGGTGCTGACCTTTGTCATTTTTGGGGTTTCCTCGCTGGCAGGTATTCGTCCGCTGGTCACACCAGGGTTGATTGTGCTCGGTCTGGGGTTGGGGCTGTGGAATATCGGCACACTTGGCCTGATGATGGATATGAGTCCTGTCGGGCGCGCCGGGACATTTCTCGGTTTCTGGACGCTGGTGGTGACTTTCGCGCGCGGCTTTGGCGTGTCGGGCGGAGGTATCCTGCGTGATGTGATGCTTAACCTCACCGGCAATTTGCAGGTGGCATATGGTTCAGTCTTTGTGCTGGAGGTGCTCGGCCTGGTGCTGGCGCTGTGGATGCTGCGTCGGGTTCATGTCGATGAATTTAAGACCGAGATGGCCTCCGACCAGGTTGCTGATGCCAGCGCGGTGATGGTCGCTGCGATGGATTAGCACCGCAAATCTGATCGCACAAGCAAACGGGCAAAACCAGCAGGGTGTACAGGCATGTGCACTCTGTTTTGATTGGTATAATGGCAGGAAACAGGATAAGGATAGCCTGATGAATGACGAGTTTGACCGCCTGGATTGGGGCTTTGATCGCCAACCCCTGGGCGAGGAAACAGATGCGGCTAAAGACGCAACTCTGGCGGCTGTCGAGCAGCATTTGAACGCCTATGTTGGCCCGCCGACCTTAGTGTTTCACGAGGTCGCGTCGAGTGTCGTGCATGTCGATGTGCATGTGATTTATCCAACCCCGGAGCGCAATTACTACACGCTGGTCACCACTGGCATGAGTGATCTGCCGATGATGGTACCGCCGGGCCTGGAAGATGTTCGCTATGCAGAATTGGTGATGGCACTGCCGCCCACCTGGGAACTATCCCAGGGTGTTATTGAAGATGAGGAAAAGTCGTGGCCGGTGCGTTTAATGCGCTACCTGGCGCGTTTTCCGCATCTTTACGAAACGTGGTTGGGCGAAGGTCATACGATCCCCAATGGCGATCCGCCGGAACCGCTGGCCCCTAGTACGCTGCTTGCCGGGGTGTTATGCGCGCCGCCGCTGCTTTACGGACCGGAATTTCCCCAACTGGTCGTCAACGCGGAAAAGACGATCCACTTTCTGGCGTTGGTGCCGCTGTATACCGAGGAAATGGACTTTAAACTGGCGAATGGGATTGACGCACTGCTGGAGCGACTGGACGCCCATGGGGTCAACGAACTGCTGGATGAACAGCGGGTGAATGCCGCGCTGGAATAAACGCTTTGCATATCCTGTGCTACAATCAGCCGCTAATTGAAGTGAGGATGACCTCATGGCAACGATTATCTTGAATGGTGTCATTACTGCTGAAGGCAAGCTTGAACTGGAAATCCCACCAGGTTTACCTGCTGGACCGGTTGAAGTGGAAATCCGTCCACAGGAATTACGCGGAATCAGCGCTAAGGAGATTTTGGCGGCTGATTTTGTAGGCATGTGGAAAGATCGATCTGACCTTGATGATAGCGTAGAGTATGCTCGGCAGCTTCGGAAACGAGCTTCCAGACGCGAAAATTCATGAGTGAGATTTTAGGACTGCTCGATACAAACATCTTTATTGATTTTTCACGGCAGTATAAACCGGCTATAGAGTGGTTGGTTGCCAATAGCGAATCGACTTTCGCTATTCCTTCCTTAGTCCGTATGGAACTGGTTTTAGGTGCGCAGAGTCGAGCCGAACAAGAAAAGATAGTGCGACTTCTCCAACCATATGCACTCGTGTATCCTACGGATCAAGACGCCAAGTGGGCTATGGAGCAGTTTGAGTTGTTTTACCTGAGTCACCAGGTTGAGATTATTGATTGCTTTATTGCCGCCATGAGTGCGCGCCTCAAATTGCCGATTTTCACCCGAAATACCCGGCATTTAGGATTGTTCCAGGATACCATCGTGCGCGTCCCCTATTAACCTATGAGCCAATCTAAAGCACTATCCAACACACAGATTGCCCGCGCTGCGCTGGTGGTACTGGTGGGATTCCTTGCCAGCGGCGTGCTTGGGCTTGTCCGCACCGCCATCATTTCAGCGCAGTTTGGCACGGGTGGTGCACTGGACGCCTTCTTTGCGGCGCAGCGTCTGCCAGAAGCGATTTTCGTGCTGGTCGCAGGTGGGGCGCTTGGCTCGTCATTCATCCCGATTTACGCCCGACTGCGCGAGGAAGATGAGGCCGAAGCGTGGCGGCTTGCCAGTGCGGTAATGACGCTGGCGGCACTGGCGGCGGGCATTCTGGGATTGGTGGTGGCGCTGACCGCTCCCTGGCTGGTGCAGACGATTCTCCTGCCGGAATCGACGCCAGAAGCGCAGCTACTCACCGCCAATATGATGCGGCTGATGATGGTCACCCCCTTTATCTTCAGCATCAGCGGTCTGATCATGGGTATTTTGCAGTCACATGGCCTGTTTCTGCTGCCGTCGCTGGCGATCAGCATGAACAGCCTGGGGATTATCGTCGGTGCGCTGTGGATAGCGCCGCTGCTGCCGCCACTGGATGGACTCGGGCAGGTGGGGGATGCCAATATTTATGGATTGGCAGTCGGCGCGGTCTTGAGCGCGGTGCTGCATCTGGTGGTGCAGCTTCCCGGCCTGATTCAGATTCGCGCCCGGCTGCGCCCACTGGCGGATTGGCGCGTGCCGGGGGTGATACGTGTGTTAGCCTTGATGGGACCGCGCGTGTTGGGGCTGGCAGTGGTCCAGGTCAACTTCATGGTCAACATCATCCTCACTGACCGCATGATCGAGGGCAGTTTATCGGCACTGACCATTGCTTTCCAGTTGATGTTTTTTGCGCTCGGTATCATTGGTCAGAGCGTAGGCGCGGCGGTGTTTCCATCGCTTTCGGCGCTGGCAGCCGCTAATGACATGGGGGGGTATAAGGACCGCCTCGCCAATGCACTGCGCAGTGTGCTGTTTCTGGCGCTGCCTGCCACTGTCGTGCTGATTCTCCTGGGTGAACCGCTGGTACGCCTGGTGTTCGAGCGCCAGCAATGGACCCCGCAGGATACCCAGGCAACGGCCTGGGCGCTGGCCTTCTATGCCATCGGTATCGCCGGTTTTGCGCTGTTGGAGGTGTTCTCTCGTGCGTTTTACGCCCTGTCCGATACCTGGACGCCGGTACGCGTGGGGATCGCCGCGATGGTGTCCAATATCGTTCTCAGCCTGCTGTTTATCCAGTTTATCGGCGAACCGGGTGATCTCGCCCATGGACCATTTGCCGGGCTGGCATTGGCGAATGCGCTGACAACCCTGTTTGAGGCGCTGGCGCTGTGGTGGCTGCTGACCCGCCGCGTGGATGGTATCCGAGATAATTATGTTTTGCGTGGGGCGGCACGAACGCTGCTGGCGTCGCTGGTCATGGCGGGGGTGCTGGTGCTGGTGCTCAATTGGCTCAGTGGCGAGAATCCGCTGTTGGTATTGATTATGAGCGGACTCAGCGGCGGGTTGGTCTTCTTCGGCGTGAGCTTTGCGCTCGGCCTGGAGGAAGCGCGCGTCGTGCCTATGCTGGTGCTGCGGCGGCTGCGACGATAAAAATTTGTTTATTTTGTTTATAAGGAGAAAGCGGTCATGACAAATTACCTTCATCATTTCCAGGTTGGGGATTTTAAGTGCGTCTCTATCACCGACTTCGACAGGGAAGTGAAAGTCGATAGTATTTTCAGCAATCGCACACCTGAAGAACACCAGCAGGTCCTGAGCGAATATCTTGAAACAGGTCTGCCGAACGCCATCAATATCCTTTACATCGATACCGGTGATCATCGGGTGCTGGTGGATAGCAGCATCGGTGGTGAGCGCAGTAACCTGCTGGCGCGACTGGATGACCTGGGCGTAAAGCCGGAGGACATCGACCGGATCATTATCACCCATGGTCATGGCGACCATGTTGACGGGTTGGTGGATTTACCAAATGATCGACTGGTATTTCCCAACGCGCGTTATGCGGTGAATCCTGTTGAATGGACCTACTGGACAGATGAAGCCAAATCCAAAAACACCATAACCCCAGTCTGGCGCATCCTGAGCGAACGCATCACGGACCGGCAGGACTTTTGTGCACCGGGCGACGAAATTCTCCCCGGCATTCAGGCAGTAGACGCCCATGGTCACACCGTCGGTCAGATTGCCCTGCTGATTGAATCCGCCGGAGAGCGCCTGCTGCATATTGCGGATGTCGCCCATCACCCCTTCCAGATTCAGCATCCAGACTGGTCGCCGCGCTTTGACTCGGACCCGCTAGTTGCAGCCGAGACACGGCAGGTCATCTTTGAACGCGCTGACCGCGAACACCTGCCCGTGATCGCCTATCATTTCCCAAGACCTGGCCTGGGGAGGGTTCGAGGGCAGCAGTGGGAGCCGGTGGGATAAGTGTGATTTTCCCAATTTATCCCAAATTTGGGATAAACATTGGGATAAAGCGGCGGCACTTGGGTAAAGCTTAGGCCAGCGGCTGAATATCCCCGGCGTCGTTGATCTGGTTCACCCGCAGTTCGGCTTTATCCAACAGCGTCTGGCAGTAGGCGGCAAGTTTGCGCCCCCGCTCAAACAGGGTAACTGATTCTTCCAGCGGGAGTTCGCCGCTTTCAAGCTGCATGATGATCGTTTCGAGTTCAGCGTAAGCGGTCTCGAACGGGATTTCTTGCGTTTCACTCATCGGGTTTCCTCAACTCGTGTGGTTAGTTGTCCATCGTGGAGCTGCACCGTTACTTCGTCACCCGCCCGAACACCGCGAATGGAGGTCAGGCGCTGGCCGTTGTGGGTCGCAATGGCATACCCGCGTGCCAGGATGGCCTGCGGGCTGGCGGCGTCCAGTGCAGCGGCGCGGCTTTCCAGTCGTTCACGCAGATGCGCGATGTGTTGTTGTTCCTCGCGCAGCATCCGGCTGTTGCGATCATCAATCCGCTGGCGCAGATTGGTGATCTGGCGCAGCGGCGAGAGATGGCCCATCGTCCGCTGTGTGCTGTGCAGATCAGCCTGCATCCCCTCAATGCGGTCGCGCATAAGGCTGCTCAGCGCCGCGTGCAAGGTGCGTAGATTGTATGCTAAATCGTCCAGGTTGGGTGTGGCGACCTCTGCTGCGGCGGATGGCGTGGGCGCGCGCTGGTCTGCCACAAAATCGACAATCGTGAAGTCCGTCTCATGACCAACGCCGCTGATAACGGGTACGTGGCTGGCGGCGACCGCCCGTGCGACACGCTCATCATTGAATGCCCACAGGTCTTCGATGCTGCCACCGCCGCGACACAGCAGAATGACATCGACATCGGTCAGATTGTTGAGGCGATCCAGAGCGGCCACAATCAACGGCGGCGCGCTTTCGCCCTGCACCTGAGTCGGGCTGAGGATAATCTCCGCCAGTGGATAGCGGCGGCGCAGCACATTTTGAATGTCCTGAAAGGCGGCGGCTTCCGGCGAGGTCACGACACCAATCCGCTGGGGAAAGTCGGGAATTGGCCGTTTGCGTGCGCTATCGAACAACCCTTCAGCCTGCAACTGGGCTTTCAACTGCTCAAACTGTGCGTAAAGATCACCCACACCTGCCGGGCGCAGAGCATCCGCGTAAAGCTGGTACTCCCCACGCGGTTCGTAAACACTGACGCGCCCATGCGCCGTCACGGCATCCCCATTGCGTGGGACAAAGCTCTGTCGCTCGGTATACGAACGCCACATGGCGCAGCGCAGTTGGGCGTTGCTGTCCTTGAGCGTGAAATACCAGTGACCGGATGAGGCACGGGTCAGATTGGAGATCTCTCCGCTGACCCAAACATCCTGCAACTGCTCGTCACTGTCGAACATCTCTCGGATGTATTGGGAGACTTCTCCCACACTAAAAGGGATCGGCATGATATTGACCTTTGGCTGTACGCGCTCAACATTATACAATTATCGACAGCTTTGGGGTAATCGACACGAAAAGGGAATATCATGGCCTATCTTAACAAAGATGAACGCGCCAAATTACAATCGGACCTGGATAACTTAAAATTCAACCAGGCAAATGGGCGTCTGAAACGCATGGACTCGGAGGGGCGGTTGGTCTATTA
The DNA here is from genome assembly GCA_019912985.1 of Anaerolineae bacterium. Lineage (GTDB taxonomy): Bacteria > Chloroflexota > Anaerolineae > Aggregatilineales > Phototrophicaceae > JAIOHN01. Next base: position 7,526 of record JAIOHN010000118.1, read on the forward strand.
TCGCTCCGCACAGCGGGTGGGACAGTGGTGGACCCGCTACGAACTGAACAGCCTGGGAACCATGGTCACTCTGGTGGAATGGCATTGGGACGAAGATACACTCAAGGCCAACCGCATGAAATCTGAATTTGAATTGGTGGAGGTTGTGGTTGAGCCGACACCGGATAATCGCACCTAAAAGGGGGATCTATGCTGCGCACATTACCGCAAACCCGGGATTTTAGCCTCACCTACCGGCTGGCCGGGGTCGCTTTTTTCACGGTACTGACGGCAGTCGCTGCACGCGTCACCATCGAGATCGGCGGGCCGGTCCCGCTGACGTTACAACCGCTGGCGGTTTTGCTGGCGGGGTTAGTTCTGGGCGCACGTGATGGTGCGCTGAGCCAACTGGCTTATGTGGCGTTGATCGCAGCAGGCGCGCCGATTGACGCGCGGATGATCGGCACCGCAGCCCTGTTTGGGCCGACCGGTGGCTTCCTGCTGGGCTTCATTGCAGCGGCGTTTGTGGCCGGATTTGTGGTCGAACGAGGCGCGAATCGCATCTGGCAGCGTTGGCTGGCGGGTGTCGCCGGAATCGTCGTGATGTACTTGCTCGGGGTAATTTATCTGAAATTTTACGCCGGGTTGGACTGGCAGGCGGCGTGGATGGCCGGGGCAGCGCCCTTCTTACTGCTCGATCTTCTGAAAGCGCTGATCGCTGCTGCGTTGGCCGAAAGTGGCCGCGCGCTGCTGCAACGGCTCTAGTATGGTAAAAAACTCACCCTGACCATTGAACAGCGTCAGGGTGAATGGTTTGAACTTATTTGCTGGTGATGATCCAACCCTCACCCAGTAGCGGAACACTGGCTGTACCACGTCCATCTACATGGACTTCCAGCACTTTATCGCTGTGCAGCCCGGCGATTTGCTCCCAGGTGATCGACGACAGGTGGATTTTCAACCGCCGGATAATCTTCTGATCGTGTTTTAGCGCCAGGTAGAGAAATCGTTTGGCGGGTGTGCCGTGTGCGAACGTGCCGCTGAAGTTGGGCGTGCCATCCTGCTGCTTCTGTACCTGGAGTTCGCATTGAAATACCAGCGAACCATCCCCCTGAGCAGCGCCAGGATGAACAGCCCGGGTTTTGTCTTGCAGGCCAAAAACCTGCGGCTGTTGATCGCTTGATTCCTCAGGCCGGTTCATACAGATCACGCGGAGCTGCACTGTTTTCTTGTCGGCTGCTGCCATCGCCATTTGCCCCATCCAGCGCGACTCGCGCTCTATAAACCGGCGAGATCCTCTTCAGTCGCGGTCAGACCCAGGATGTTGTAACCTGCATCGACATGCAGCACTTCACCAGTTACTGACGTGCTGAGATCGGACGCCAGCCACAGGGCGGCATTGCCGACATCCTCCTGCGAAACCAGGCGGCGCAGCGGCGCAGCTTTCTCGGAATATTTCAGCATCATGCGGAAACCCGGCACCCCGGCGGCGGCCAGGGTCTTGATCGGCCCGGCACTGATGGCGTTCACGCGGATGCCTTTCGGCCCCAGGTCGTTTGCCAGATAGCGCGTGATCGCCTCCAGGGCGGCTTTGGCAATCGCCATCACATGGTAGCGGGGCATGACTTTTTCTGAGGCGTAGTAGGTCAGGCTCATGACGCTGCTGCCTTCCGACATCAGCGGCTCGGCGCGCTTGGCCATCGCCACCAGACTGTAGGCACTAATATCGAGCGCCATCTTGAAACCCTCGCGCGAGATGTCTACAAAGCGCCCACCCATATCTTCGCGGCTGGCAAAGGCGACCGAATGGACCAGGATGTCGATGCGCCCATACTTGGCTTTGACCTTCTCGAACAATTCATCAAGCTGCTCATCGCTGGTGACGTCGCATTCTTCCACGAAGTCGCAGTTGATCTCTTCCGCCAGTGGGGTGATACGTTTTTTCAATGCTTCGCCTGCATAACTCAGGGCGATGGTCGCGCCTTCTTCATACAGGCGCTGAGTGATGCCCCAGGCGATTGAATTCTTATTGGCAACGCCGAAAATCAGCGCAACTTTTCCATCCACAAGACCCATAGTTTCCTCCTGTAGGTACGTAAGAACGGCTATTTTAGTCCCTTAAGCCGGATTCCGCGCATCAAGTACTCGCGAGTGATGGCAAATACAATAACAACCGGAATCGACTGAAGTAACGCAACTGCCATGCCTGTGTTCCAGTTGCCAGAGTCTTCCATGCCGTTGACAATCCCGGCAATGCGAACCGAAAGCGGTATCAGGGTGCCATCCTGAAGCACCACTGTCGGCCAGAGAAAGGCATCCCATACGGTGTTGAACTGGAACCATGCAGCGACGGCATAGACGGGGATGCTCATCGGCAGCACGATACGCCGGAAGATGTTGAACTCTGACCCGCCATCTACCCGCGCGGCATGTAAAATTGAATTGGGGATTGTATCAAAATAACCTTTAAACAATAAGAAATTGAAGGCGTTAAATGCGGCGGGCAGCACCAGCGCCCACCAGGTATTCCAGGTGCGAATGACCGGGAACGGGGAATTCGTGCCGGGGATCAGCGGTGCCGTTGGCAGGGGGAAGGGGAAATTGCGCGTGAGTAGGAATGAGGGGATCAAAGTCACCGCCAGCGGGACCATCAACGTGCCGATGAAAAACAGGAAAAACCAGCGGGCGGTGCGATGATGCTGGAGTTTGCTGTTGGCATAGGCCGCCATGGACGTGATCGGCAGCGAGATCGCCAGTGTGGCTCCCGCGATGATGAAGCTGTTGCGCAGTGCGTTCATGGGCAGCCGTGAGCCATTCCATGCCCCCAACGTCGGATTTTGCGGCCATAATGTGGGCGGGATGTGCAGTGCCTCGCTGTTGGGTTTGAGCGACGTGGATACCATGAAATAGAACGGGATGAGGTGGATGATGATGCCGGCGATCAGGAAAGTGACCACCAGCCACCAGGCGAGCCGGGTACGTGGTTGAGTGCGTCCAACTTTCGGGAATAGTGCCACAAAGCCGCCTTTCATGTCCATCTTTCGGGCTATTTTACTTTACCAGAATTCGATAGCCCATTGCGAACCCTTGCGTGAAGTTGGCGAACGACCTAATATCTGCCTGTTACCCTGACAAAGAGGAGAGACTATGAGCGATGCCGACAACCTGATCCACGTAGTCGTAAGTGTTGATTTCTCCGACGAAATTATGGACCAGTTGCGGGCGGTATCACCCCGGTTGAAGATCGAGAAGCATTACCCAGATGTGCCGGAGAGTGCCTGGGCTGATGCCGAGGTGCTGTATGCCGGACGGAGACTGCCGGACCCCACTGAGGCTCCCCGGCTGCGCTGGATTCAGACTCACAGTGCTGGCCTTGACCACATCATCGACTCGCCCATCATGCAGGCAGAGGATGTTGAGGTGACGTCGACCAGCGGCATTCATGCCACGCCGATGGCCGAGTATTCGCTGGCGATGATGCTGGCGATGGAGTACAGGCTGCCCAAGATGCTGGAATTTCAGAAGCAGGCGGAGTGGAAACGCTCGGAAAGCATTTTCAATCCCTATGGTTTGCGTGACCAGACCTTAGGTGTCGTCGGTTATGGCAGTGTCGGGCGTGAACTGGCGCGGATCGCCGATGCGATGGGAATGGTGGTCGTGGCCTCCAAGCGCAATATCAAGCAGACCAGCGACGACGGCTACATCGAGTCCGGCCTGGGCGATCCCGAAGGCGAAATTCCCACACGGTTGTATCCGTCTGAGGCGCTGGCCTCGATGGTCAGTGTCTGTGATTATGTGGTGGTGACGGTGCCCCTGACCCCGGAGACCCATCACATGATCAACGCTGAAGTGCTGGACTCCATGAAAAAGAACGCTGTACTGATTAATGTCGGGCGCGGGGGTGTGATTGACGAGGAAGCGCTGGTATCGGCGCTGGCGGCGGAGAAGATCGCCGGGGCAGCGTTGGATGTCTTTGAGGAAGAACCACTGCCATCCAGCAGTCCGCTGTGGAATCTGGATAATGTCATCATCAGCCCGCATGTTTCTGGCGTCAATCCACGTTATAACGAGCGTGCGGCGGCCCTGTTTGCGGATAACCTGGAACGGTATGTCAATAACCGACCGCTGCTCAACCGTCTGGAGCGGGAACGGGGTTATTAAAATTTTTTAAATGTTGTACTCCAATTAACCATTTGCTACAATCAAATTGGAACTATTCGCAGAAGGTGCGCGTATTAGGTTGTAGAGATTGGTTGAAAGGAGCTTGCATGATTACGCAGGAAACGGCCAGGAAAGTGCTGGATGAGGCTTTAAAAACCGGTGCTGACCTGGCTGAAATTTATGTGGAGGATGTAACTTCGCTGACACTCGGCCTGGAAGATTCGCGTATCGAGAGAGCCATACGCGGGGCGGACCGAGGAGCCGGGGTGCGTGTCTTTTTTGGCAATCTGGTGACGTATGCGTTCACCGACAGCCTGGATGAAGCCAGCCTGATGAGCGCCGTGCAGGCCGCTGCGGCGGCAGGTCACGGGAGCAGCCAGGCGGCACGGATTGACCTGACGGAGCGCAAAAGTCCGCTGCGCTTTGAGATTCAGAAGCCCTTCGATAGCCTGAGCATCAGCGATAAAGCGGCGATTCTAAACCGCATGGACGAGTCCGCGCGTGGTTATCACCCAGCCATCCAGCAGGTGACGGCCAATTATCGTGAATTAAGCCGCAAGGTGTGGATTTTCAACTCCAACGGTGTGCAGGTGGCTGATGATCGCAACTTTGTGGAGATCGCCGGGCAGGTGGTGGCGCGTAAAAATGGCACGCTGCAAACCTCGTTCGCGGCTTTTGGTGGACAGGTGGGGCTGGAACTGCTGGATAGCAAGGACCCGGTTGACGAAATTCGCGAAGCAGCTGAAGGTGCCATCAAAATGCTGGATGCGCGTCCCTGTCCGGCAGGAGAAATGACGGTAGTGATGTGCAACGGTTGGGGCGGCGTGCTGTTTCATGAGGCTTGCGGCCACCAGATGGAAGCCGATTTCATTACCAAAGGCAGCTCAGCCTATACCGGTAAGATCGGCGAGGAAGTCGCCTCACCGCTGATTACCGCGATTGACGATGGCACTATCCCAGGGCGACGCGGCTCGCTGCGTTTCGATGATGATGGCACCCCCTCGCAGCGCACGGTGCTCATCGAAAAAGGAGTTTTAAAAGACTATATGTGGGATGTGGTGGAAGCGCGGCGTGTGGGGCGCGAGACCTCCACAGGCAATGGCCGCCGCCAGAGCTTCCGTCACATGCCAATGCCACGTATGACCAACACATTTATCGACCAGGGCGAACACGACCCTGAAGAGATCATTCAATCCACAAAAAAAGGCATTTATATCAAGAGCATGGCCGGGGGGCAGGCCGAGATCGCACGTGGCGATTTCGTCTTTAACGCCACCGAAGCCTATCTGATTGAAGACGGCAAACTTACCGCCCCGGTGCGCGGCGCGACTGTGATGGGCAATGGCCCAGCGGTGCTGCGGCAGATCGACATGGTGGGGAATGACCTGGCGCTGGACCCGGGCCGAGGGATGTGCGGCAAATTCCAGACGGCACGGGTGAGTGTCGGTCAGCCGACCATTCGCATCCCCAGCGTCACCGTTGGCGGCACCGACGAGCCGGTTTCCGGCGCGATGAGCGTATAGGAGGTTGTGATGACCAATTATCTGGAACTGGCCCAGGCAGTCGTAAAGCGTGCAGCGGAGAGCAGCAGCGCCGAAGTTGAGGTGATTATCACCGAAAGCCGCGAAACTGAAATTCGGGTGGATCGCGGCGAAGTCGAAAAACTATCACAGTCGGATTCACGTGGGATGGGTGTGCGCGTGATCGAGGCAGGCCGCACAGGGTATGCCTATACGTCCGATTTCTCGGATGAAAGCATCGAGAAAACCTGGCGGACCGCGCTGGAGCTGGCAGCGGTTGCCACGCCAGATGAATATCGCGCGCTGCCAGAGCCGCAGCCAATCCCCGACGATGATCTAGAAATCTGGGATCAATCACTGGTGGAGGTGGCGACGGATGACAAAATCGCCCTGGCGAAACGCATTGAACGGGCGGCCTTGAATTATGACTCGCGGGTCGTCATGACCAATGCCTGCACCTATCAGGATGGCATCAGCCATATGTATCTTGCCAATTCCAAGGGTTTTGCCGGGCAGTATGGACAGACAGTGTGTGTGGGCTTCCTGTATGCCTTTGCACGGGATGAAGCAGGCGGTATGACCAGTGGCATTGGCCTGGGGGCATCCAATTACTTCAGCCAGTTGGATGCGGACGCGATTGGCGAGGAGGCCGGGCGCAAAGCAGTCAGTATGCTCGGCGGACAGCCGGTAGCGACCCAGACCGGCACGGTCATTCTGGACCCGGTGGTGGGGGCGCAGATCGTCGGTACGCTGGCGGCGGCGCTGACTGCCGAAGCATGGCAGAAGCAGCGCTCATTCCTGCTGGATAAGATGGGCCAAACGGTCGCCAGCGACATGGTGACACTGATGGATAATGGCCGCATGAAACGTGGACTTGGCTCGGCCCCGTTTGATGGCGAAGGTGTACCCACCCGGGCGACGCGCCTGATTGATGAGGGTGTGCTGCAAAACCTGATCTATGACAGCTACAGCGCGCGGAAAGCCGGTGTCCAATCCACTGGAAATGCACAGCGGGCCGGTCATCGCAGCCTGCCGCAGTTGCAGCCCAGCAACTTTTACATGCAGCCGGGCAATGTCACGCCAGAGGAAATGATCAAAAGCGTGGATAAGGGCTTTTATGTCCTGAATGTGATGCAAACCGGCGGGATTGACCCGGTCACAGGTGACTGCTCGATGGCAGCATCCGGCCTGTGGATTGAAAATGGCGAAATCGCAGGCCCGGTCAATGGGGTGACGATTGCCACCACCCTGGGCGATTTCCTGCAAAATGTCACGCAGGTGGGCAGTGATCTGCGGATGGTGCCGTTTTTCGGCAATATCGGCGTGCCGACCTTGCGAATAGATAACGTGATTATCGGCGGGACCAACGCATCCTGATCGTTGCAACTTCCCGGCGGGATTCACGTATAATAAATAGCAGTCAGTACCGGGACATAGGGTCCCGCTGGGTGAGTTTAAGTTGATAAGGAC
>JAIOHN010000119.1 GCA_019912985.1 Anaerolineae bacterium
GCTGGTTCCTTGCGCGGGATTTCCGGCGTCAAGTCCTCCATAAAGACGATATTCGTCTCCAGAGAGCGTTCCGCGCTCCATCCTGCGCCGTGATTCCACCAGACAAAGCCGTTCTGCTCAATCCAATCGTCGGCTTCAACCGTAATCTCATCGCCACGAGTTAGCTTGGCATCTGTGATGTACTTGCTGTCCAGTTCCGGCTGGCTGCGCACATTGAGCACCGATGTCACAACCCGGAAGCGCTTGGTCTCAACCACTGGCGTCGTGGTGCCGTCGTCGTCATCATCGCCAGTACCAGGCGGTGGCTCGACAGGCGCGGCGGCGGGCAGCGGCAGCCCATAGGGGGGATAACCGGGGGTCAGTTCCAGCATCAAAACCTGCCTGCGGTCGATGCGCTGCTGTGCCACCCAGCCGTCATCCATCTTCCACCAGACGTAACCATCGACCTCGCTGAACATCTCGCCGTTGGCAACAACTTCCGTACCGCTGGAGAGCAACTTCACCGTGTTGGTGTTCTGCGTCCCAGGCCGGTCGCGCACGCGCAAATTGAACGCGGTCACACGGAACAGACGCTTGGCAGGTGGTCGCGTAGGAGCTTCCTGTGTGGTGTCGATGCGGCGCACACCGGCCAGCACCGCTTCGGCGGAGCTATCACCACCGTAACGGAACAGGGTGATCCCTGTTGCGCCTTTTTGGAAACAGTAAGCCCCGGCCCGGACAATTTCCTCTTCCGGCACCGGATTGGGCGGATTGGTGGGGTTGGGGTAAGTTTGCAGCATCGGCACGACCGGCAGCCCATAACGCACGGACACCCCAAAAGCATCATCCAGATAATGTTCTGGTCCACTCTGCCCGCCGCTAAATTCCCAGTGATAAACCATCGGATGCAGGCTTTGAACCTGGGGAATCCACTCGTCAATATGGATAGTGGCTGGATGACTGCCGCGCGCATCAAAATTCAGGCCCAGATGAAAACTCGTGTCGATCCCGGCACGAATACGCGTAATCATGTTGCGCGCATCGGCGGCAGTTTTGCTGCCAAAGTAAGCCGCGCCGCCTTCCACATCCAGCAGCATAGATTTCACCCCTGGCACCCGGCAGGCGTCCACAATCAACTGCGCTTCGGTAGGAATGTCGCTGCCGGTTACCACACACCACAGGTGCGTTTCCAGGCCGCGCGCGGCCAGTTCATCGACCCAGCGCTTGATCGAGTCCGTACCAGTCACGGCCATCGCCTGCTTGTTATCCAGTTTGCCCTGCCAGGTCGCGCCATTGCTGGTCTTGACAAGCACACCGGCTACATTGGGGGTATCGCGTTTGATCGCATCAGCCAGCTCGCCAATCGTGCGCTCGCTGAGGACATCCCCTTTCCAGTGAACCCATAAAATACGCCTGTCGAATGGAGTTTCCATACTTTCCTCACCCTCACGATGAGTCCGTTATTGATTGTATTTTGGTTGAATTTCCGTTTATAAGCAAATTATGGCCGCCAGCTCAGGGGCAGGTTGAAGTGTCTGTCCGTCACCCGGCCACCGATCATCGCCGCGCCTTCATCCAGCACAGCCATCTGTTCGCCATCGGCATTAAGCTGCACCAGATTCAGATAAGGCTGTTGGCCGTTCTCTGGTAGGATGTATTCCAGCAGCGCGATCGCACCGGTCTGCGGTGACACGGTTAACGCAGGTGCATAGCGCCCCCGTGCGATCCGGTCAGGTGCTCCGCCGGAGGTTTCCAGGACCATCAGCGAGACATCCGTGTCGCTGCCGCGCTCCGCCTGGCCTGCCAAAAAGTAGACTCGACTGCTATCCGCCGAAAACCTTAAAGCCGGAATGACATCGCCGCGTGTCCCGGCATTGACCGTGCTGACTGTGCCTGTGGTCAGATCAAGCAATGCCAGACGGTTGTCCTGGTTGGGACTGGTGATCACCGCCGCCAGCCAGCGACCATCCGGCGAGCGCTGTGGAAAGGCATTGGATGACGCCGCCCCAGCGGTCGCCATCACAATCTGCCGGTCAATCACCTCCTCAACTTCAAGGCTGTTGAGATCCACACGCAGCAGCGAGACGGTGTTGGATGTCACCCCATCCGGCACCGTGAAAAACAGGTGTTGGCCGTCAGGCGCGAGATAGGCGCTATTGGTGCGGGTATAGGGGAGAAAGCCTCCAGGCTGCGCCGCACTTGCCAGCAGTGACAGCCGTCCATCAGCGATGTCGGCCCGGTATAACTGCCAGCTTGTCCCCTGGTCACGGCAGCGATGCCCCATCAGCAGCAGCGCGTGGTCCGTCATCAGTGTGATGCTGGCACTGGTATAGCGGCAGTCACGATCCGGCATCAGGGTCGAGATTTCACGCGCTCGCTCGCCATCCCATAGATAAAGCGTGGCTTCGTTCGCCTGCCCGACAGAATTCGTAAAAAAGCGCATCATGAGCAGGCGCTCGTCGTCAAGCTCGAACGCTGTAACACCCTCCTGCTGGAAAAGCTCACGTCCATCGCCAGTCGCCATCACATGCAGATGACCATCAATAAACTCGCCGGTGGTATCGTTGCTGCCATAATCAATGTAAGCCAGTCGTTGCTGATCAGGCGCATAACGGAAGGTGCTGCGGTCCAGACAGGTCAGACGGGCAGCGCTGCCGATTCGCTGCGGAATCGCGCCACCAGACATCAGGTAGAGATCACCCTGCTCCGCCCCCACATAAAACGCGAACAAATCGCCATCATCAGGGCCACAGACCAGGACATGATTGGCGCGGGCCGGGACTTCCAGCAAGCGGCTAAACTGGCTGTTATCAAGAAAGCCGATCTCACCGCTTTCGGTCGGCGAAGGGTCGTTGAAGTGCATACCGTTTTCACGCCAGACAAGCAGACGCAGCGGCGGCGCTTCGGTCGTTGGCGTACTGGTGTCCCCACTACAGGCGCTAAAAAGCAGGAGCAAAAGCAGCAGCAGGCGCTTTGTAGGCAAGTGTCTGGTCATTAGTGTGTAGGTTATCCTAGCAAACAGTTGGTTGCGGTTTCACCGCCCAGCGTCCAGCCATCAAGCGTGACCATGCTCAGGAAGCCGCCGCTTACCTGGACACGTTCGCCAGCCTCGACTTTCAGCAGGCGAGCGCGCGGGCTGCTGTTCTGGCGGCCACCGGAATAAAGGTGCAGCTGGTTCACCAGATCGCCGTTGGCCGTATCAAAGATTTGGAGCATCCCATCTGCATCCAGTGTGTAGAGCAGACAGCCGTTGCCGGTCGCCATCAATGGGGAGAGCACGCCGGGTTGGTTCGGATATTCCACCTGCCAGCATGCCTGGCCGTGACGGTCAAAGGCCAGCAGTTCGCTGCCCAGATAGACATAACTGTTGCCAAGTAAGTCGATCGTCATAGTGGCAGTGGTTCCGGGTGTACCCGTAATTGATCCGAGTGTGTGATTCTCGCCACCGGTAAAGTAGCGGATCTGGGTGCCGTCCAGCCCAATCCAGTCCCCGTTCCAGTCGGGTGCCGTGATGGGCGAATGCTCAAAGGTGGTTTCGTACTTCACTTCCCCGCTGGAATCGACCAGCCGCCAGGAAATATCCCCTTCGCTGGATCGTGCACCGAGTGCAATCGTCTGGCCGTTGGTTTTGAAATCCTCCAGACGTTCAGCATTCGATACTGGGTCCACAGTCCACAGGGCTTCACCCTGGGCGTTATACGCTTCCAGCCCACCCCCTTCCAGCGGGAACACCAGCGCCTCGTTATCCAGCATCAAAAACGGCTGATCAAGCCCGTCGACATGCCACAGCGCGGCGTAGCGTCCGTTTTCCAGCGTCAATGTCTGACCATTGCGCGTATGCGCTACGACCTGTCCGGCGGGCAGCACCGCCAGGCCAGTCACCGCGCCATCGGTCTCCACCCGCCACAATATCTCGCCATTGCCAGTCGTGCCTTCAATCCAGTTCTCACTGGCGATCACATAAGTGCCATTGCTCTGTTGAATGGGCGGCAGCGCGGGAACGGAGTGAAATGTCGCGGAGCTGATGAAGCCCGGTTGCAAGTGAATATTCCACAACTCGGTGAAGTCGAGCGGATTGTACCAGCCCAAATCCATCGGATTGGTGCTGACATAGCCGGGGCCGCCTTCATTGGGCAAAAAGTTGCGAATTTCGTAGTGGAGATGCGGCTTCCCGCGTGAGGGCCAGCCGATGGTGCCAACGACCTCGCCCATTTCAACACAGCTGCCCACCAGCGGAAAACGCACATCGTCGCTTTCTTCCATGTGGCCGTAGAGCGTATAAAACAACGTGCCATCAGGAAAAGTGTGTTCGAGGATCACAACACCCTTTTCGGTATCCCACTCCTCGATATTCGAGAGGGTCACCCGGCCACTGGCCGCAGCATGGACCGGGTCGCCCCAGCGCTCGAAGCCAATATCCAGGCCGACATGTCTGCCGCCAAAGCGCTCCCGGTAGATCGAAAAATCATCATAGCCAGGGACCAGACCGTCAATCGGGTAGCGCATGGTATCGGCAAACCCGCAAAACGGGGCGTCAACTTGTGCGGAAACAGATGTAGTAAGCGGTAAAAGGAAAAATAATAACAGCCAGAATCGCATACAACCAAGTCAGAATACTTATCCAACACTGGCTGTTATTTTACCATCACTTCAAGCGAGAATTCCTTAGTAAAGCCTACAGATACCGGGCGCTTGCCATACCCACCACCGCGATCAGCATCAGGATAAGACTGATACGGACGCCACTCACTTCATAGAGTCAGCACATAGGCGATCAAATCTGCGATGTCCTGTCCCTGTAATTTTACGTCATATTCAGTATACATAAGATTGGAAAACCCGTTAACAAGATGCTGCGCCGGGCGCACGATGCTGTAAAACGTGTATTCCTCAGCACTCTGGCCCTCGACACGGGTTCCGGCTGCTGCTGCATAACCCTGGAGTGAAGGACCAATCAGGCGTGAGCCATCCAGAGCATGACAGGAGGCGCAGGTCGGGGCATCGTCGATGGATTGCAGAAACAACTTTTCACCGCTGCTGGCATCACCGGGTGATAATTCTTCAAAATGATTGTTGAGTTCTGGTGGTGCGCAGGCGGTAAAAATCAGGAGGAGTGAGCAGTAAAGGAGGAGTCTTCTCAGCATGGTCTACTTTCGAGTTGATTCGTGAAGCACTGGAACCATTATACTGTTTGCAAAGTGGGGGCAATATGTTCCCAGCACGGCTTTGCGATCTTCACCATGTACCCACTTGCCCGCTTGACAGATCATTTTCATCTGTAGTACCTTTGCTCAAAGCGTTGATGGAGAAGAGTAGTACAAAACCTTGAAGCCCAGAGAGCCGTGAACTGCTGAGATCATGGCCTTCAGCTTTGTACGAAGACGCTCCGGAGCGCGGGGAACAACGAGGGTTAGCCCCCTCTACTAAGCCCCGACGGTTGACCCTCGTCATCGGGTCCAGAGGCTGCTGTTCTCTCCACGTATCAAGCGTGGCGGCAGCGAAGTTGTGGTGGCACCACGAGATGCTCCCCTCGTCCACAACGACGGGGCTCACTTCGGTGAGATGGGAGCTTTTTTATTTGGAGGTGCTGCTATGGTACGAATCCCCACATCGGAACTCCCCCTTTATGTTGGGCAGTCAGTCGAAATCGTCGGTTGGCTGCATCGCCTGCGTCGCTTACGCAATGTCGCCTTTCTCATTCTGCGCGATCAGGCCGGATTGGCCCAGATTGTGGTCGAAGATGAAGCCACCATTGCCTTGCTCGCTGAACTTCACATGGAAACCTCACTGGCAGTGACCGGCACAGTCGCTGCCGTGGAGCAGGCTCCGAACGGCATTGAAATCCGCCAGCCGCAGATCACAGTAGTTTCCGCTGCGCTGGTGCCACCGGTCTTCGACCTGTTCCGGCCCACCATCAAGGCGCAACTGCCGACCGTCCTCGACCACGCCCCACTGGCGCTGCGTCATCCACGCACGGGCGCAGCCTGGCGGATTGCGGCGGCGGCCATGAGCGGCTTCCGGCAGACATTGGAGCAGGCAGGCTTTACGGAAATCCAGTCACCCAAGATCGTGTCTTCAGCAACAGAAAGTGGGGCCAATGTTTTCCAGATCGACTATTTTGGAACCTCGGCTTACCTGGCGCAAAGTCCGCAATTCTACAAGCAGATGATGGTCGGGGTCTACGAGCGAGTCTTTGAAGTAGGCCCTGTGTTCCGCGCCGAACCACATGCCACCGCGCGCCATCTGGCACAGTACACCTCACTGGATGCGGAGATGGGGTTTATCGACGATCACCATACGGTGATGGCGGTGCTGACCCAGGTGCTTGTGGGAATGGTGGAGCGCATCCACAC
>JAIOHN010000120.1 GCA_019912985.1 Anaerolineae bacterium
ACATATTACATAAGATTGATAAGTTACGTAATACGTAACAACAAACACCATGTAAGAAACTCCAAAACCAGCCCAGAGTTTCGGGGAACAATATGCAAGCAAAACTAATTGGAGCTTCCCGGTGCGAATTGCAGGAGATAAGACAGATTTAGATTGGGATGCATTCAAGACCGGTCTCGTTTCGGGCGAATCACCAGATCTGTGGGAAGAAGCATTTGAGGTCTACTTCAGTAAGCGCTTGAAAACACGTTACTTCAAGCCGATCCAGCTGCTTCGCGCCAAGCGCAACGCAGAGTATGAAGGCGAAGGATTCGCAATCGTAACTATCCAGTGCAGCCTTATCGAATTCCTGGAAACAACAGTCCAAGGAATAAGCTTCCGTTTGGCACGTACCGGCGACCCACCACTCGGTCCGTTCGAATACGGAATTGGACACAGCGGGGCAATTTTCAGAAGCTTCTTGCGCAACCGGCAGCCATTTCCTACGGTTTTCACCAACGATTCGCTCGCGGACGATTTCTACTCTAGTGTCAGGTGTGGACTGTTGCATGAGGCCCGTACTAAGAGTCCTTGGATTATCAGAGCTGGGGGACCTGAAGGCATGTTTGTCGAAATCACACCAGCAGAGAAAATCATCTACAGGAACAGATTCCAAGATGCATTGCAGATATTCATCATGATGTACAAAGCTGATCTTCTTTCAAATCCCGCCACACAAGATGCGTTTGTGCGCAAATTCAACAGCCTCTGTATTTAGTTGTTTGCGCTGGAAAAGCTTGTCGCTAGGGTGAATTCATATAGTTTCTGTATCACGCCGGACAGAACCTGATCGCCTATCAAGAACTGTAGTATGACTTGTCGTTTTAAGAACTCTACCCATATAGGGCTTCCTTCAACATCTCTAGCAACTTGTCGTAGTGAGCGTTCCCTGGCTGCACCTGATTCATGTCTACCACGTGATCGGCTGCTTTCTCATAGTACTGTTGACCAAAAAACTTCATGTATCCAGTCGCGGCTTCGATTTGTTTCACTTCCGGCAAGGGCTTCCACTGTTTCTTTTCGCCGTCATAGGTGTTGAGAATATCCTTATTCCAGCACCCAAAACCAGGATGCTCTGATGCAGGTTTGCCATCGAACGGTTTTTCCCGATACCGATTCTCCCGATCCTTAAGTCCTGCGACTGTTCGACTGGGGTTCAATTTCAGCCAAACAATCGTTGGTTTGTGCTTTGACATAAAATCTCCCCATTCCGGCTGACGCTGCAAGATCAATGGACCAGCGGCTACTATTGCTGGAGCTTCCATGACTAGCAATTCTTTGAGAACCTCTTTCTCCCTTTGAGCAATGTAGTTGATAGCTGGTGCTGTATCGTCTTCTACCGACTTGTCCAAGAAGACACTATATATGCCGCCATCTGGATAATCACGCTCTGTGATTTTCTTGTCCGTGTCTACTTCGAAAGGCTTAGGTAGCCCCTTTTCGGCAATATATGCCTTGAGCGGTTCGAGGATACGCGATTTGCCTGCGCACGAAAATCCAATTAGAACGACTGTTCCCATGACAACCTCTTTGCCCTAGCTCTGCTCAGTATAAGCTCTCGGCCGCCATTCTCGGTAGTAAGAAAATGTACTATTTGAAGTACGCCTTAATTGGTCCGAAAACCGGGCTCCATCCTGAGCTGCTTAAGGGTACGAATTTCTGGAAGGCTTAATTGGTACAACGTAAGGCCACCATGTTCTACGGATCTAAAAGATCCGCCATTGCCTTTTCTTTGTCTCCCGAACTCGGCAATGTATACCGCCTAGTAGTTTCCAGCTTCTTATGCCCACCGATCTCGGCGACCAGGACCAGATCCGTTTTGTTGCGAACCAGGTTGGTGAGAAGCGTATGTCTAAGCCGGTGCGCTGAAACCGAAAGCCCACAAGCATCTCCGACCTTCCGGACGATCAGGTCTAGGGCGGCGGTCGATATTCTCCGACCCTGCGGGTTTAAGAATAGAGCCGGCTCCACCGCCACCTGACCAAATCGCTCTTCCCGGTCTTTAAGCCACTTCTGAACAGCCTTAGCGGCTTCCTCGTTGAGCGGAATCTCGCGGTAGTAGTCGCCCTTCCCGCTTCGGACTACTACTTTCCTCTTCCGACCGACGACGAATACATCATCAACCTCGAGCGCTGCGCATTCACCAATACGAATTCCCGTATACAACAGGAGAAGATTGACCGCCCGATCAATGCTTCGTCGGCTGCCGGCCACTGCCCTCAGGAAGCGCTTCTGTTCATCTTTTTCGAGTGCCCGGGGAGCTTCCTGAGGTAAATCCTCTCTAGGCACTTCTGGGGGCTCCTGTCCGTGGTATTGGATGAAATGGTCTATGGCCGTCAGATGCGCGTTGACGGTCGCGGGACTGAGCTTTGATTTCACTTTCAAATGCCGCTTGTACGATTTCAGGACGTGCTCGAGCTCGCGGTCTGAATCAAAAAGTGCGACCAGGTCCTCGCCGGCCTCGGCCAAGTATTCGAGAAACCGGCCGACCCGAGAGCGATACGATCGCCTGGTCGCGTCAGAGAGCGGCTGACGTTTAAGCCAGGTCGTGTATTTTCGGAGCTGGTTTACAGGAGATTTCAAAGAGGTGGTTTTCAAGTGCTGGTTTCCTCGGCTGATTCCTGGTATCACAAGAAATCGGGAGGCGATTCTAGCACAGCTCGCGCCCAGTATCACAAGATTTCGGCTGTTTTTCTTGTGATACTGGGTACGTATCTCAAGTTCGTGTTCTCAAGTTCGTACTCGTTCACGACTAGCCCTCAATCCTGCTGGCAATCTGAACAAGAATAGATCCGCTCTAGCTGATTAGTTGTCAGTGTGTCTCGAAAGATCCAGTATCCCGCCTCTGTCTCTCGCTGCTCTAAGGCGTTCCGCAAGTTCACGGGGAGATGAATGGGGCACCGTACCCTCTAATTGTTGCATGAGCGCGATATCTCGAGCGCCTAATCCTAATCTGGCAGCATCTTGGCTCATTCTTGTCTGCTCATTCAATGC
>JAIOHN010000121.1 GCA_019912985.1 Anaerolineae bacterium
TCTTTCCCTCAATTTTCGCGTAGAGGCTGGTTCCCGGCTCCCATTCGGTACTGGTTTTTTCACCGGGCAATCCCACCGGAATCGGGATATAGGCTTTGAATGGACGCACTCCCTTGCGCAGACAGTCAACCAGCAGGCGCATCGCCCGTTCGCGCGTTTCCAAGGTATCGACATGCGGTGCCGTGCGATAGGCCGTCAGAATATCCAGGTTATTAATCACGCGTGGGGAGACATTGCCGTGCAGGTCATAACTTGCGGAAATCAGGCATCCTGGCCCCACCACCTCACGAACGGACGCAATAAAGTCGCCTTCCGCATCATCCATCCCCAACACATTCATCGCCCCATGCATATTGAGATACACACCATCATACGGTGCGTTGGCACTCAGTTTTTCCAGCACTTCCGCTTTAATACTGGCGTAAGCCTCCGCTTCTACCGAGCCGCCGGGCATCGCGCGGGCATAGAGGGTTGGCACAAATTCAATATCGGGATACTGGGTGAGGAAGGGATACGGTTCGTCAAAGTTTGCGTCCCCTGCGCGGATAATGCCGAAATAGTCAAGTTTGGTCGGCAGCGTGGAGAAGGTGCAGCTTTCAGTAGCAATACCAGCGATAGCGATCTTCATCATCGTTTCCTTATAGTGTAGAGTGTGTCGATGCAGCGTAATAAGCTAGCGATTCGAGTACCAGATCGCCCCGCCAACGGCACCCAATAAAATGACACCGACACAGATAGAGAGAATCGTCACGATGTATTCAGGCGAGTCCTGTTCGACCACAAACAACAAAAAGACAGATGTCCCGGTAACGAAAATTCCCGCCCGAAAAAATGCCTTCAGTAACTCAGGACTCATAGAAGACCAGTTCTTCACCTCGTGTCAGCGGGATACAAGACACTTCTGTATTACTCATCGAGCCAGGTACACGGGCGAGCTGCGGCACCTTCACATCGCAAACGCCGTCGATAAACCACGGGCAGCGCGTGTGGAAGGTGCAGCCGGGCGGCAGCTCAGTCAGCCGGGGAATATCCTCACTGCGCAGTTGAATGTGCCGCTTGTTACGGGTCTTATCGGGGTCTGGCTCTGGGATCGCGGAAAGCAGCACCCTGGTATAAGGATGCTGGGGATCACCAATCAAATCCTGCGTCTTGCCGAGCTCGACCACACGACCGAGATACATCACCGCGATGCGGCCTTCCCAGGCAAAGAACTTCGCCAACGCCAGGTCATGCGTAATAAACACAATGGTCACGCCCAGTGTATCGCGCATGTCCATCATCATGCGCAGCAGACCAATACGGATCGACACATCGACCATGCTGACAGACTCATCAGCCACGATGACCTTGGGATCGGTCGTCAGAGCACGGGCAATACTCACCCGCTGGCGCTGACCACCGCTCAACTGGTGCGGATATTTATCAATCGTATCCTCAACCGGCGTCAGGTCCACCCGTTCCAGCAGTTCGCCCACTTTTTCGCGCGCCTGTCGCTTGTTGCGCACAATTTTGTGATGAAACAGCGGATAACTCAGAATATCGTAAATCGTATGCGTTGGGTTGAGAGAGGCATAGGGGTCCTGGTGGATAATTTGCACCGAGCGGCGATAATGACGCTTGGCCTCGCCGGTCAGCGTAGCCACATCCTTGCCCTCAAAGTAAATTTTGCCGGATGAAGGTGGCAGCAGCCCAGAGAGAATTTTGCCGGTGGTCGTTTTACCACAACCGCTCTCGCCTACCAGACACAAGAATTCGAGCTCGTTAATATCCAGATTGATGTCCTGTAAAACCGGGATCGTGACACGCCCTCGCTTAAAGGAGCGATAAATATTTTCCAATTGCATCAGGGCCATTACACATACTCTCCCCGGGTTTCAATAACGCGCTCTGTGTGCCAACAGGCCGCAAGGTGCTCATATTCCACCAGCACAGGCTCATCTTCATGACACTTATCAGTGGCGAACTGGCAGCGTGGATGAAACTTGCAACCCGACGGCGGTGTAATCAAATTCGGTGGTGTGCCGGGGATGCTCATCATATTGTCTTCTTGATTATCCAGCTTGGGGACAGAAGCCAGCAACCCCAGCGTATAAGGATGCAGCGGGCGGTAAAACATCTCGTTTACGCTGCCGATTTCCACGATTTCGCCCGCATAAACAGTAGCGACCGTATCGGCCATCTCCGCCGCCAGTGCAAGGTCATGGCTGATAAAAATGATGCTGAAGCCAAGTTCGTCCTGCATATTGTTCAGTACATCAATGATCGCGCGCTGCGTTAGAATATCGAGCGCGGTGGTTGGCTCGTCGAGGATCACCACTTGCGGACTCAACAGCACACCCAGGGCAAGCAGTGTGCGCTGTTTCATGCCACCACTCAATTCATGGGGATAGGCATCGTAAACGCGGTCCGGGTCCAGACGAACCAACTCCAGCAGTCGCATTGCTCGCTTACGTACGGCCTCTTTGTCATTCCAGCCATGCGCGCGAGCTGTGTCCTCAAACTGCCTGCGTACTTTCAGTACCGGATTAAACGCATTCTGCGCGCCCTGAAAAACCATCGCGCAATCCGCCCAGCGAAACGAGCGCATCTCGCCCTTGCTTAGCTTTAAAACATCCCGCACTTTGTGATCACGGTTGTATAGGATACGCCCTTCTGTGACCTGAGCGTTTTTGGGCAGTTTGCGAATCAGCGAAAGACTTACGGTGGTTTTACCGCTGCCACTTTCGCCAATGAGCGCCATTGCTTCGCCCTTACGCAGCTGGAAAGAGACATTGTTGGTGGCACGAACATCCCCGCGCGACGTATGATACACAATGGACACATTCTCAACACTCAAAACCACATCGTCAGGCAATTGTTGTGCCATAACTTTATTCCTTTAATTACACTAACCACGACGCAGGCGCGGGTCGAACTGCTCTTCCAACGCACGTGCAAACAACACCAGACAGACCTGGAACAAAGCAATCGCCATCACCGGGGATAGCGCCATGCTTGCACCATCCGGGTTGAACAT
>JAIOHN010000122.1 GCA_019912985.1 Anaerolineae bacterium
GTGTTCATGGTCAGGTTGAAGACCGCGCCCTCCCCCATTGAGGCAAACCAGGCGGCGTTCTCCTCTGAATACGGGATGCCGATCACCGGACGCACCGACATGCCACTCACAAACGAAGCGATGTCGGGGTTCAGGTCGTAATTCCATTCGGCAGCTCGGACGGTACGACGCTGCACCACCCAGACACGCGGCGGGGCGCTTCCATCCGGCAGCGCCACCTGCAAGTTGACCGGATACGCCACCGCCCGCTCCCGATCACCGCCCGTAATCACGTCATCCTGCGCTTCCAGCGCCAGGGGTGTGGGGGTGGGACTGACTTCAGGCGTTGGCGAGGGACTAACCTCCGCTGTGACCTCCAGCTCGCCTTCATTGGAGTTACCGCCACCAAACAGGCGCGGCAGCAGCACCGCGACGAAGACCAGCGCCAGCAGACCCATGACCAGCAGCACCTTCGGCGAAGGCTTGCTGGATGCCGCTGCCTGTGTGGCGTCTGCCAGCTCTGGCAGGTCGTTCTCACAGGCGGCTTCCTGGACGCGAAGCGGTGTCCGCGCCCAGCGTGACCCCACCGGCACCAGCGCCGAGTCGGCGTAACGCTTGATCAGTTCGGCAGCGACCTGCCGTTCGAGCGCATCCGAGCCAATGGCTCCGGCGTTGCGAACTTCGCGGTCGTACGCGGCGCGATAGGCTTTCTGGCGATCTGTCGGCACCAGTTCCCACAGCGCCTGCAACTCTTCCAGCGAGAGCGCCTGAAGCTCATCTACCGTATGAAAGCGCAGCTGATCGATCATTGACTTCCTCCGGTGACATTGCCGCTGCCAGCCAGCGACGACTGCTGCTTCACCGCCGCATCGTATTCGGTATCCTGCGCGGCGGGGGTTTGCACGTTGACCTGCACGGTCGGATCGACGTTCACCTCCGGCTTCACCGTGACCTGCGGCTGGGCACTCTCCACCGGCACGGACATCGCGCCGTAAGCTGTGATCTCCGGCGGTAGCATCCCGGCGCCGTGTTCCAACCGATCCACCTCATCCCGCGCCTTGACCCACGACACATTCTGGCTGGTCTGCACCTGCTTATCCAGCAGGTCACGGGTGGCAGGCTGCATCCGACCTTCGGGCGAGGACTGCACCTCACGCACGACCTGCTCGGTTTGCTGCGGGGTCAGCCCCAGCCGCAGCGCCTGGTCGACGAACAAACCAAAACGCGCCAGGTCGCGCTGGATGGGCGAACCGCCCGTTTCCTGCGGCGTGACGCCCATCACCCGCGCCATACGATCCGCCACCTGAAGATGGTCTACGCCCGTATGGACGGGTTGTGCGCTTGGCCCGCGTTCTGCCTGCACCTGGCCCACGACATCCCCCATCACCCCGGCGACATCCGGGACACCGGCAACACGCAGCTGCCCGACCATCATCTGCATCTGGGCGGCTCGCGCCAGCAGATCGGCGCTCGCTTCCAGACGTGAAGCGACCTGTCCCAGACGGCTGCCCTCGCCCTCGTGAGTCTCTTCCATCATCGCACCCAAAGGCGAGGCCACGCCGGTGTTAGACCGCATGACATCTGAGAGATGCTGTTCCATCTCTTCACCCTGCATCTCGGCGGCGTAATCGCTGCGCTGCTGACGGCGTTCCTCCTGAAGATTATCTTCAGAATCCGTCGTCGGAATTGGCGCAACGGGTGTGAATGTCCCCATCCGACGGCGACGTGGAACGCTGCCCACCGGCAGCATCTCGCCGTTTTCGTCCTCGATAAACTCAGGGTCGTCGGCAGCGCGAGCGCGACGGCGCGCGCCACGCGGCACCGTCCAGTTGTCCAGCCCTTCACCCACCGCTGGCACCAGCATCGGGCGACACACCAACCGGCCCTGTTCGTCGTACTCGGCGTTACCGGGATTGCGGTCAGTCAGCAGCTTTGCCCCGACCATCGGCCCGGCAGCGCGTCCGACGATGGGGATGTTGCCCGCCACCTGGCGGGTGACGCTTCCCTCGGTGAACTGCTCCGCCGCGTCGCCCAATGAGGTATTGCGGACGCCGGGCAGATAGGCCAGCGTCCGCGCTGCCCCGCTCAGCGTGCGCGAGCCGCCGAAGGTGACTCCCGCCGCCTGCGCCAGCGTCGCCCCTTGATTGAGCGCGGTCATGCCCGCCAGCGCGCTCGACCCGACCCCGACGGCAGCGCCTGCGGCCAGCGCGCCTGCACCCGCAGTCGCCAGCGCCGCCGTGCCGGGAGAAACCATTACCCCGCCTGTCACCTGGCTCATGGCGTTGAACAGGCGGTTGAAGCTGTTCCAGACCGCCTTCACGCCGGACCACATGGCAATCAGGATGAAGACCAGGCACAGCAGTCCGATGCCGACGATGGCAACGGCGCTGCCGGTAGCCGCCCCCGCCAGGAAGAAACCGATGACCAGCGCTTGAATCAGGGCGATGATGGTCGTTTGTACGAGGAGTTCCACCCACTGGTTGATAACGCTGTGAGCGATACTCTCAGTACGTTTGAAGAACGCGAACAGGATGGCGATGCCAAATGAGACGAAGGTGATACCCATCGCAATCGTAATCAGCAGATGCACGATCTGCTCCACCAGCGCAAACAACAGCAGCGGCCAGGCGGTCAGCGCCCGCTGTTGGGAGGCCCCGGCCCGTGATACCGCCGCGTCGCGCTCGTCGCCTGAAACACTGTCCCAGGTGATGGGCGAGACGGTATAATCGAAGTAATTGCCCTCCATGTTCCAGTCCATTGGGACGACGGATGTGCCACCCGCGCCCGCCCAGGTGGAGGCGTTGGGATTCATCAGATAGATGCCGCAGCCGGGCGAGAACACCGGCTGCGGATAGCCCATCACATCCTGGGGGTGGCCGCGCAGGTAGGCCATGGCGATGTCCAGCCCGTCAATCGGTCCCGGTCCAGTCGCGCCCGGTAAATAGACGTCGAACTGATCGCACAGCGCGCCAAGATCGAGGTCATTGGAATTGACCTGCGCCAGCGACGAGAAATCCCCGGCATTGTTGTTCAGACCCTCCAGCACGCTGACGTACATCACCTGGGCGATGTTGAGGCGAAAGCTGTTCATACCCTGGTAGAAACTCGGCCCAATCGTGAAGAACAGCAGCCCTGCCACGTACCACGTGATTGCATTGCGCGGACTGACCACATCCAGCCGCACCAGGGCCGCCAGCATGTAGGTCAGACCCAGCACCAGCAGCGCGATGATAAAGACGTAACTCACGGCCAGGCGCAGGCTGTCGTTGGTCTGGGCGATGATGGGCACGAAGGCATTCTCGATCAGCCACTGGTTGATGAGCTTGATGGTGTAGCCCGCCATGATGACCGCTTTTTGCAGGCTCCAATGCACCCCGGCGATCAGCACGATGACGTTGTAGATGAATTCGTCGATCATCCGCCCGAAATCTGGCATGAGTTGCTCTCCTTAATCGGCCACGTCGCCGAAGCAGTAGGGATTGCTCTGGTTGGCCCAGGTGATGCGGTTGCCGCCGTCGCCGTCCAGCAAATACGCAAACTGGCTCACACTCCCAGCCGGAATGTACGCCGCCAG
The DNA here is from genome assembly GCA_019912985.1 of Anaerolineae bacterium. GTDB lineage: Bacteria > Chloroflexota > Anaerolineae > Aggregatilineales > Phototrophicaceae > JAIOHN01. The sequence continues at coordinate 3,554 of JAIOHN010000122.1, forward strand.
CCGGTAGACTCGCGTCGCGCCAGGCGGCAGCGGATCGTAGTTCTCGTTGGTGAAACCTGCCGCGTTCATCGCCGCTTCCGACGTGCGCCATATCCCGGTCTGGTCGCCGCTGGCGGTGGTGATGCGGGTGATGACCATCAGCGCAACGGGGACGGTTTCATAGAT
>JAIOHN010000123.1 GCA_019912985.1 Anaerolineae bacterium
GTGCTTCAGTGTGGTCGTCGGGCCAACGGGTCCGGAGGATATTGTCGCCAGGGGCGGATTTATTGCTGACAAACCAGAATGATTCGGCATCCACCACGGTCATGCCTGGCAGTCCGGCAAACAACCGCATATAGGCAATCATGTTTTCCTGCACCTGACGGGGTTTTTCGCTGCCAGATAAATCCAAGACCACCACAGCATCCCTTTTGATCATGTATCTTTACGGGTCATCATAGCCCACAAGAGGCAAATTGGCGAATCAAGCCAGGATGTACAAGGGAGACAAGCACCGAAGCAGACGATCCAGGAAGTTCAGCTCTAGTCCAATAAGTTGCGTGGAAAAGCATATGGGGGAAAAGAAAATCACCATACCCGGTAACCAGGATATGGTGATTATTGAAAGCAGGAACAGCCTGCCATTAGAACCGACTTACCAGCAAAAGCAGCATTGTGACCAGCTTTGGTCGAGTCGGGGCCGATTGAGGTTTCACCTGGTTGGCAAGCCGCATTTTGTTGCGCTCGCGCTGGATGTCGCTGAGATGGCTATCGTTTTGAAGTTTCATGCTGTAGTAGTTCATCATCTTCCCTCGTGTGCCGTTGATGATTGCACTATACGCGAAGGACAGGCGGGCTGTCCCCCTCACAAGGGAGAATTCAATGAGATAAGGGGGTGGAACTCAAAGCAATGGAGGAGAGAAGCAGCGATTGTTGCCCTTCTACCCCTCCATCTATAGCCTGACTTCTCAAACAGTAATCGTTTAGAGATCGTAATGGGTCCCAAGAGAACCGGGTTCGATGTCACTGCCTTCGCGCTGGTAGCGGTTATCAATGGAAAGGCGCAGAAGGTTCTCTGTCCGGTTGGGCAGCGCGCGGTGAATGGTGTATGAGTGGAAGATCAACACGTCGCCCAATTCGAAATCGCTGGCATGCCATTCAACCCCCTCAGCCTGCGGCCACTGGTCGGATTCCAGCGCGTAAGCCACGTTGACTTCGGGCAAGCGGCGATGGTCAATGAAGCCCGCCTTATGCGACCCATTCAGCACCGCCAGCCCACCTAACTCCATCGAGCAGTCACCCAACGGCATCCACATGGTGTAGGTTTCGGTCGTGCCACGGATGTAGTACCAGTCCTGATGGGCCTGGATGGTCTGTTTCGTGTTCTGCGGAAAGGTCATACGGCCAATCTTGCGGCGATGCACCAGCAGCGGGTCGCCCGTGAGATGGCGCATGATGCCGGTCAGCGCGGGGTGCTCCGGCAGGGCTTTGAAGGAATCGAGGTGAATCACGTGGCGATAAACCGCCATGTATTCGGGATTGCCCTCGGTGTATGGACCGATACCACCCCAGATGCCGTCCATCAGGTCACGCGATGGGTCCAGCCAACCGGCATCGGCACACAGCGCTAGAATATCCCGCCGCAAATTGAGCAGGTCATCTTTTGGCGCAACCCCTTTGAGGAAGACGTAGCCATGTTCTGTCATTCGTTGTCGTAATTGAGTGGGGTCTTGCAATGCGTCATTGCTGATCAAAAAAGGTTTGTCTGTCATCAAAAATTGCCCGGGTACTATAAAAAAAACGGAAGTTATGCACTGAAAAGCCTGGATTATTTGCCCCACCAACGGGCTAGGATGAGAGTTCAAGGTTGGCGGTTGACGGTGGGCACGGTGAAGCGAGGATGTCCGTCAGGCAAACAGACTGCGAAGTATATCTCAATGCATAACTTCATGTAAAAGTTTAATCCTTTTTGGCGTCTTTAGAATGGATGAATCCGGTAATAGCTGGACTCAGACGACAAAATACGTTTAATTCAGATCAGTGTTTGGATATATCTGTTCCATTACAACAGCGAGTGCTGGTCACGGAACACCGAAGGGGCCATGCCGAACTCACGCGAGAAGCGGCGCGAAAAGTAGTAGGCATCATTAAAACCCACCGCGTGCGCGACTTCGCTGACATTCAGCCGCCCTTCCACCAGTAACTGTCGCGCTTTAAGCAGGCGCTGCTGCGCGGTGAACTCAGTCACGGTCGCACCGGTATGCTGCTTAAACAGACGCGTGAAGTAATCCTGGCTGAACCCCACTGCATCGGCCAGTTCGTTAGAATCCGGCGGGGCCCTCAAATCGCTGAGAATCATTTGCTGGGCCTGCTCCACGGCGCGTCGATGGCGTGCCGCCAACGGCGCTTCACCATCCGACAACAGCAGTGACTCATACCAGGCATGAAATAACAGCAGCAGCAGGCCGCGTTTTTCCATGCGCCGCCCCTGGGGAGAGGAGACATAGCTGAGCGCCAGTGATTCGCAGTACTGGCGCACCGGGCTGAGAATGCCACACCGACTGTGCAGCGGTGGCGGCGGATACAAAGGACAGCGCAGACGCACCCGTAGATTGGTGTAGGGTTCTTCCTGTATCAGCGGCAAATTGGGGTTGATGTGCAGGGCGTCGGCCTGATGAAAGAGAAAGTGCAGGCCGATAACCCGTACCGGGTCATCAACACTGGAACTGGCGGTATGCATCATATTAGGTGAAAAAAACACGAGATCGCCCGTATCAATGTCGAACCGCTGACCCGCGTTACTCACCTCACCGCGTCCGGCCTGCACAAAAAGGATCTGAAAGTCCTGAATATAGAGGGGACCGAAATGCTCCCCAGGCTTCGTGTCATAAAACGTGGCATGACGCAGCACCGGGCTTAATTGATCCCAACCCTGCCAGGTAGTTTGATCCATAAAAATGCCTTTTACATTGCCGGCTGACCAATCTCCTCAAGCAAACCACGCAGCGCCCCCACGGCCTGCGTAATACCATCGACACCGCTGAAGCCACTGCTATGCCCGGCGACGACCAGATGCGGCTCCAGCGCCAGTACGCCATCATAGCCCGTGTCACGCAGTTGGGTCAGCAGCTTTTTCACCTGTCCATCACCCGCACCGGCCACCGTGACCTTACCACCTTCCAGCAGGGCATCCTTGATGTGGATGTATTGGATGAAGGGGCTGAGGTTATCCCAGTAGAGATCAATCTGATCGGCGACACCGCACTGTACAAAGTTGGCCGGATCCCAGATGAAGCCAAGACCCTCGACCTGACTCAGCACCGCATAGCAGCGCTCTGGCGTGTCAGTGACGATTTCCTTCTCATTTTCCAGCAGCAGATTAAAACCCTCGGCGGCGGCCACCATCTGGCGCAGGCGGTCGGCAGCTTCATCGACATACTGGTCGTAATGGGCGTTGGTGCTGGTATCGGGCGGGTAGAAGGAGAAAATGCGGATATTTTTGGTGCCCAACTGATCGGCGACTTCCAGAATGCGGCGCATATTGCCCAGTTCTTTTTCGATGGGGTCCTCGATGGGCGACTTCCCAAGCGGGCTGCCGATGCAGCTCACGGTGACGCCCGCATCATCGCATAACTGCCTGACCTGCGCCACCTGCTCGTCGCTCAGATAGAGGACATTCACGCCCCAGGCGGCGCGAAATTCCAGATGGTGAATAGCCAATTCGTTGAGTGTCTTCAGTTGAGTTTCAAGATCGGTGGCGATCTCGTCGCCAAAAGCACTGATTACGGTCATCGATTTATTCCTTTATGGGTGTGCGTAATGTAACCAAATCACCCTGGCGCACCTCGCCGCTGGCAACAACCCGTGCCAGCACGCCGACACACGCCTCGCGGGCAATTTCATAAGGCTTTTCCTGAACCAGCGCAAACCAGGCGCACGGCTCACGCCGAGCGGTGATCTCGATGCAGGCAGAGTCACCTAATTGCAGTTGATCGCCGGGTTGCAGTGTCATCACATCGAGTCCGCCGAGCACAATTTGCTCGCCCATTTCGCCCGGTTCGGTTTTGTAGCCCTGCGCCCGGAGCGTATCGAGCGTCTCACGCGACATAAGGTTGAGCTGGCGTTTGGGATTGCGTCCGGCTTTAAAATCGCCCTGGATGCCATGGTCAGCGATGAGCTGCACACAGTCTACTGGCACGCGATTGAAGTGAAACGGGGCTTTATTTTCGGAACGATCGGGTTGGTAAACGATGCTGTGGACGCGAATCATGGGGGTTACTGGCTCTTTGGTATAAAAGTCATTCCTTGTATTATACCCTCTAGCCCGGCCACAACGATACCACCTGGACTACACAGTAAAGGCTCACCCCGGCACTAACGAGCGCCATCAGCATCCAGATCACCCCGCCAATGAGAAAACGACCTCCGCTGCTGATCGCCCGGCGACTGTCGACATTTTCCCGGTAATCGGGCTTTTTGACCTCGGCCTGGATCGCCAGCCAGCCGGTTTGCAACAGCGGCCAAGCCCGTTGAAAAGCCATGTGTGCGGCCCGGAAAAATATCAGCGCAAAAATTGAGTTCAGTGCAAGGATGAGCATGTTAGAAAAAGATAATGGTTGGATCTATAGCAGATCATTATACACTCACTCAGGTGAAGTGACGTAATACTATTAGAAATAGTTATAAAGGAGACGAATATATAATATAATTAAATGAAATGTACCATAATATAGGTTTTTTAGATCGGGTTTCAAGCGCTTGCAATCCAGCGGATTGAAACATTATTTCGTTCAAAGCTTTAGAGAATTGAGTAGAGAAAGATGAAACATCGTCAAAAGTTAACACTTTTATTGATCCTGAGTCTACTTTTAGTAGGGCTTTTGCCAGGTAGTTCACTGGCACAGGACGAAGCACCCGCTGAGAGCACCGAGGAGCCGGTTATTCAAGAACCGGTTATTATCCCCACAGAAGAGGCGACGCCAGAGCCACAGCCTCAACCTACTGCCGAGGTCACGGCGGAGCCTACTGCGGAAGTCACGCAGGAACCGCCCGTCGAGATCACCGAAGAACCCACTGCGGAGGTTCCCACTGCCGAACCGACCACTCCCCCGCCTGCTCCACCGGAAGGTGTCTTTAACGACGACTTCCAGGATGGCGACACTGCTGGATGGATTATCAGCGGTGATTGGACGGTGGTTTCTGAGGGTGGCAATTCATTCCTCAGTGCCAGCAGTGCTGGCTCTGCCGCCGCAATTGATGTCGATTGGGGCCATTTCCTGTTCGCCGCCCAGATTCGCGTGGGTGCTGACAGCGCCCTGCGTGTGAATTTCCGCGCCGGGGTCAGCGTCGAGATTGATGCGTCCGGTCAGGCATCCCTGCTTCAGAATGGGCTTGTCGTCGCCAAAGGTGTCGCAGGTGAGGCTACAGGCGGCTGGCGTACACTCAACATCCAGGTACTGGGTGAGAGCGTAACTGTCGCAGTCGATCGTGCAGTACAGGTGACCTTCAGTGATGCCAGCCTGGCAGGTCCAGGTGGAATCAACCTGACGGACGCCGCGGGCACGGTCGCAATTGATGATGTAGACCTAAAGCGACTGGATGCACCCATCGTCGCGCTGGCACCAGTTATAGAACCCACCACGGAACCGGTTACCCTGCCGCCAACCGAGCCTCCGGGCCCTGCTGTGAAAGCCGAACTCCCAGGTCTGAGCAGCGAGTTGAACGCACTGCTGAACGGGCAAGCCAATGTCAACCTGGGCGACAGCCAGAGTGGCAATTTCTTCTCACGAGGCGCAGAGCTTCAGGTCGAGAATGGTCGCGTGAAAATCATGGTGATCGCTCTCGATGTAGCATCCGCCAACAGCATTGTGCAGGCGCTGCCCGGTATTGGCGGCGAAGTCACCTCGCACTACAGGACCTGGATTGATGCGTGGCTGCCGATCAACAGCCTGCCACAGGCCGCTGCCCTACCCGGCGTCAGCCTTGTGCAGGGTGTGGTCCCGGTGGAACCGCCGGAGCCAGTCAATGATGAGCCAGTAGTCGCCGAAGCTGAGTTGGAAACCGCCCTGGCATCCACCTTTGATACTGGTCACTTCGTGACCGAAGGCGTGCGCACATCTGGCGCAAACAAATGGCATCAAAAAGGTTGGGCTGGTCAGGGTGTCAAGATCGGCATCGTGGACCAGTTCAAGAATTACACGGTTGCACAGTCCCTGGGTGAATTACCTTCTTCCATCTCGGTCATGGGTGCGCTGGACCTCTCCGGCCCGCATGGCACGGCGGTGGCGGAAATCATCCATGACATGGCCCCGCTGGCTGAACTGACCTTCGCCTCGCCCGGCACTGTCACCGAGATGGCAAATGACATCGAGAGTCTGGCAGCGGCGGGTATGGATGTCATCTCGTCGTCGCCCGGTTTCTTCTTTGTCGATCCTGGTGATGGCAGTGGCGAGATTAGCCAGGCAATCAGTACCGCCTTCAACACCTATGGCACGGTCTATGTGCAGTCGGCAGGAAATTACGGCCAACTGAACTGGGACGGTCCATTCCGTGATACAGACGGTGACGGCTGGCATGAGTTCCTCAATAGTGGAGCAAGTTTCGGCTCGACTCCTGACACCAGCGAAGTCATTCAACTGAACAACGGCAAGCCATTCTCCTGCAGCGGCTGCCTCAACTTCCAGATGCGCTGGAATGCATGGCCCACCACCAACCAGGACTATGACCTGTATGTGGTTGGAAGAAGTGGATCTGGTTGGTCAATCTTAGGCGGCTCCACTGGGATTCAAAATGGCAGCCAGCCGCCACTTGAAGGTATCTTCGGCAGTGGTTCCGGTTATCTCGGATTGTCCGCATACAAGTACAGTGCGACCGGAAACCAGATTCTCGACATCCAGGGCCGCAACGCCCCAGTCTTTAAGCCTGGGTTCCGTGATCGCAGTCTAAACGACGGTGCAGCCGCCCGTTATGCGTTCTCGGTCGCCGCGCTGGATGCGAAATCCAAACGGCTGGAAAGCTACAGCTCGGCAGGCCCAGCGATGGGACCCGGTGGTAATCTCGCCCCAGGTAATGACCAGCCGCGCATTTCTGGTTATGCCAATGTGTCCACCTGGGCGTATGGCAAGCGTGGGCCGGGCAGCTTTAACGGCACCTCGGCAGCAACGCCACACGTTGCGGGTGCTGCGGCACTTGTCCTCTCCGCCTATCCAGGCTTCACACCACAACAGGTATGGGACTTCCTGGAAGGCCGGGCGAGGGATGCAGGCGCAAGAGGCTATGACAACATCTATGGCGCTGGTCGCCTGACCATGGGCAAACCGCCCCTCTATGGGCGGCCAGATCTGTTGAACCCTGGCCGCAACGCTTACACCAATGACAACACCCCGCTGCTTCAGTGGACCAATGCTGGTTTTGGCGGCTTGGCTCCAACCTATCAAATTCAGGTTGACGATGATCGCCGCTTCCGCAGTTCGTTGCTGTACCTGACGATGTCGCTGAACCAAACGGTCGGAACCACGCTGGCGGATGGAAACTACTGGTGGCGTGTCCGTGCCACGAGTACCTATCAGGATGGAAAGTGGAGCCGGTCTTACAAGTTCACGGTCGACACCATTCCGCCTGAAGCGCCAACCCTGGTGAAACCGAAACCAGGGCAGAATCAGAAGAGCCGGCCAAAATTCTCGTGGCGAGCTGTACGGGGCGCATTCAGCTATGAGATTCAGATCGACAACAATTCTAACTTCAGCAGCCCAGAGGATAGTTCATCTGGACGCCGAACCAGCTACAAGGCGATCTCCCTGCCGCCAGGGACGTACTACTGGCGCGTGCGGGCGATTGATCGCGCAGGCAATGTCGGGCCGTGGTCAGATAGCAACTTCGTCATTCCATAACCACGGTATCGCAAGTATACTTTTTACGGGAGAGCCCTGTTCGGGGGTTCTCCCGTGTTTTATCCCTGTGAACGACAGGGCTTACTCATGTCTTCATCATCTAAATCTGCTCAAACGCAAATGTTGAATTCATCTTCAACAAATTCGTCTATAGCATAATTGAAACAATCATTGCAATAATAGAATAGGTGAAATCATGTCTCGCTGGAAGATTGAGTGCGGCATGTCCCGCGTTCATTTCTCGATTCCCTATCTGCTGTTTTCACAGGCGGAAGGCTGTTTTGATGACGTCAGTGGGTCATTAAACTATGATCCCTACCGGCCAGAAAGCGCAAGTGTAGAGGCCAGAATCAAAGTCGCCAGCCTTCACAGCCCACAATCACGCATCCAGGCCTTTTTGCGCAATCAACTGCTGAATGCACAATGTTACCCGGAGATCACTTTCCGCAGTGATCGGGTTCGCATCCTGGGTGATGATCATGCTCGAATCACTGGTAAACTCACCATCCGCAAAGTGACCTACCCTGTTACCTTTGAGGCTGCTCAGTTTGCCGAGGATTACGATGCTGACGGACATAAAGCGCTGCAATTCAACGCCAACGCGGTCCTCAGCCGTGATGTGTTTGATCTCGATGTCCACCCACTGATCAACCTCTTTGTGGGTCACAGTATCACCATTTCACTGGACGTGATGGCTGTCCTCCAAACCGAACAAGCATATCCCTAACGCACGCATATAATCCCGAAACCTCAAAACTGAACATCAAGCCAATAAACCATAAGTGGGACTCGCTATTTAGCGGTCCCACTTGTTTTATAGCTCCAACTACCCTGGTTTTGAATAGGTAGCTATCGGCACAAATGAGGTCAAAATAGCTCATAAAAGTTATCTAAGCTATACTAGATACCACAACGAATAGAGATGGAGATTCTGTCATGGTCATCACCGAGCGCCAAAAACAGGCATTTGAATCTCGCGGCGTGATCAATATAAAGAATTTCTTATCGGCTGATCGGGTTGCCGAGGCGGTGGAATTCACCAGGCAGCAGTTTGAACAGGAGGGCCTCTGGAAAGACGGGAAGTGGACCCTTGATTATGATGTCTCCAAAGAGCCACCTCTTGTGAGTCGGTCACTCCTGCGCAGTCTCAAAAATCAACTCTTCGCTGATCTCATCGCAGAAGCAAAGCCTTTGATTGACGAACTTCTCGATCACCGGCCCGCTTATCCAGGGATGGATTATCCACAACCGCTGATTTCATTACCCAATGCCGTTGAGTGGACAGTGACTTCTAAGAGCTGGCATTTAGATTGCCCGCGACTGTCCGTTGGAGGCATTCCGGGTGTTCAAGTTTTCACATTTTTAGGAACTGTGGCGCATGGGGGCGCACCTACCCTGGCAATTACAGGCACACATCGCCTCTTCAACGATCAGGGGGCGCTCCGTTCAAAGCACGTGGTCCAGCAGCTGAAGCAGGAACCTTATTTCAGAGATTTGATACGCAAGAATGCGACGGATCGAAATCGCTTTTTGCATGAAGCCGGATATGCAGGTGATGTTGAACTCCAACTCATCGAGATGGTTGGTGAGCCGGGTGATATATATCTGATGGATTTACGGGTTGTCCACGCTGGTTC
>JAIOHN010000010.1 GCA_019912985.1 Anaerolineae bacterium
TCCGCCGCGCCCACATAGCGCCCCGGCGTCAGCACGTAGCCGTGTCCGGCGATCTCGTCTAGTGTGGCGCTCCTGCAAAAACCGGCGATGTCCTCGTAGTCGCCTTCGCCCGTTCGCCAGTTGTGATAGGTTCCGGTGATCTGTGCGATGTCGTCGTCGCTCAAATCACGCAGGGTGCGATCAAGCATAAAACCCATCTTGCGTGCGTCAATGAACAACGTTTCCCCCCTGCGATGCGCGGGCTTTGCCTTGTTCAGGAACCACAGGCACGCAGGAATCTGTGTGTTATAAAACAACTGCGGCGGCAGGGCGACCATGCAACCGACTAAATCCGCCTCAATCATCTTCTGCCGGATTTCTTTCTCTCCGCGAGTGTTGGTACTCATCGAACCATTCGACAGCACAAATCCCGCTCTACCCCTCGCGCTCAGGTGATAGATCATGTGCTGCACCCAGGCGAAGTTGGCATTACCCGCGGGCGGCGTGTCGAACACCCAGCGCGGATCATCGTCCAGCAGATTTCCACCCCAATCGCTCATATTGAAGGGCGGGTTGGCGATGATGAAATCAGCGCGCAGATCACGGTGCAGGTTTTCATGAAAGGTGTCCGCCGCGTGCGTACCGATGTTGCCATCAATGCCGCGAATGGCAAGGTTCATCTTGCACAGTCGCCAGGTCGTCGGGTTGCTTTCCTGCCCGTAAACGGAAATATCGCCCACACTGCCGCCGTGTTTTGCGATGAACTTCTCCGACTGTACGAACATCCCGCCGCTGCCGCAGCACGGGTCATACACCCGCCCCCGGTAGGGTTCCAGCATCTCCACCAGCAGACGTACCACCGGCTTAGGCGTGTAGAACTGCCCGCCTTTTTTGCCTTCCGCGCTGGCAAACTGCCCCAGAAAATACTCATACACGCGCCCCAGAATATCCTGTGACCGGCTTTCCTTATCCCCCATCACAATGGTGCTGATAAGGTCGATCAGTTCGCCCAGTCGCCGCTTGTCGAGATTCTCGCGTCCGTAGTCTTGCGGCAAAACACCCTTCAGCGAAGGATTATCCTTCTCGATTGCCGCCATTGCACGGTCAATTAAGACCCCGATCTGCGGCGATTTCGCGCTCTGCTGGAGATTCCCCCAGCGGGCATCTTCCGGCACAAAGAAGATGTTTTCGGCCAGATACTCGTCGCGGTCTTCGGGGTCGGCGTATTCGTCCTGAGCGAGGCGCTCGTACAATTCCTGAAACGCATCCGAGATGTATTTAAGGAAGATCAATCCCAGCACCACATGCTTGTAATCGGCGGCATCCAGATGTCCGCGAAATTTATCCGCAGCACTCCACAATTTTGATTCCAGGTCAACGGGAACGCCGTTACCGTTATTCCTCTGCACCATTAAATTTCCTTCCCATTCCATCATTGATGTTCAAACATTCTTCATTGGCATAGCCAACGTTGAAGTTTGCTTATTATTCTTCATACAGGATGAAATGTAATTTCACCTTCAAAACCTGAATTATTGCTAAGCCAATCCTGAAGCTTTTCAGCCCTTCATAAACCCTGCCTGCCATAATTGAATAAGCGGTTATTATGGCAGGTGAAACCATGTCCAACAAATCCATCCGCCGCAGCCTCTCCATGACACCGGAGATGGCAGGGCGGCTCAGTCAAATCGCCAAAACAAAACCCCGTAATATCACCGAAGCCGACCTCATCCGTGAGGCGATTCGGCGTTACTTGGACGAACAGGAAGACCTCACTGGCAGTCGCAAACACTTTCAGCGCTCATTTCGTGAACGCATTGACCAGCTCGAAGCAGCAGTGACCTTTCAACTAAACGTGCTAGTATATCTTCTCGCGCTGGATGAACAAATACTTCGTGATGCCATCATCGCCGCTAAACAGAATGGTGAGACCCTTCTGGCGCAGATGAAAGCCGTCCGTGAACTGAAAGGTTCTGGCGATTGAGCAAAGCAATTATCGTAGTGGACTTCGCGTATAAAAGCCCAAAGCGCAATGGTCATGGCACTGGTCGCAAAGGCTTGAGTTCCACACTCAAGTACCTGCAATATCGAGACAAAGTGCAAAACCAACTTGCTCAGAACCGCGATTACGAACGCTGGCAGGATTGCGGGATGGGACTACATTGGCGCGACATCCTCAAACACAGTGATGCGTTACAGAGCCAGCACGTTCTGGCATGGACATGGGTTGTTTCGCCTGCCCCTGACCTAATGGCACTTGTTCCAGAAGACGAGCGACGCGAGCTGGTCTGTGATCTCACAGAGCGGGTTGTCGAAGATTACTACCTTGAGCGCGGCTTCGCTATCCCTGAATACAGCTACATCCTGCACGACCGCCAGACCGATGAAGAGGGTAAACAGCAACTCCACACGCATGTCATTCTGCCGGGAACTGCGCCGTCTGTTGCCGAGCGGCTGCCTGTTTATAACAACAAAGAACGCGGACACGATGCGCTCTTCCGCGACATCGCCACCCGCCATTTTGAAGCGGCGCTGGATATCATTATGGGTCCCGAATGGCGTCTGCACCATAAACGAGAACAAGAAGCCGAGATAACCCCTAACTGGAACGACCTCGATGCGTGGTTCCCGCGCAGATAGGAGTATGACCGTGATTCACCTGAAACCACAAACAGCCATCGGCAGCTTTGCGCTGGTGACATTATTGCTGGCTGGGACCGCCATTGGACGGGTGCTAGGAATCAGTTTCGACGAAGCGCCCTACCTCACGGTTGTCGTCTTTATTGGTATCACCTGGGTAGTCAACCGTTTTCGGC
>JAIOHN010000124.1 GCA_019912985.1 Anaerolineae bacterium
TCCGCCGTGGTGAGTTGATCGCGCGGCTGTAAATGCCGCCAAGATCACCAGTGAGCTGGATCAACAGGTTACATTTGCTGCAAAACAGACCTTCCAGCATGTATTCCTGCTTCCATTTGATCAGGAAAAGGATGCATGGTATGGTGACGTAAGCAGGCGAATTGTTTGTCGATGCGCTTGAGCGCCAAGCCCTTTTTGAAAGGTAAGGCCGGTTAACAGGAAGGACAATTCGTGATATTTTTGGATGGTGCTGCTTTAAGTGACTGTTTATCCAACAGAAAGATGATCTGTGGTCAATAAAACAAATTGGCGCGTGATTACCGGCCCGCCGCATTCTGGAAAATCCACAATGATTGAGGCCCTGGCGAAAATTGGCTATCAGGTTGTTCCCGAAGTGGCACGCTCCTATATCGAATCCCAGATCGCCGCCGGGAAAAATCTGCATGATGTGGTCAAGGATCAAATCACATTCCAGCGAATCGTCCTGAATCAGATGCTTGAAATTGAGCGCCAGCTTGATCAGCAAAAGCTTGTATTTTTTGATCGCGCCTTACCTGATGGCATTGGTTATTACCGCTACGCGGGACTTGACCCAGACGAAGTATTTGCGTTATGTCGAGCTCATAGCCGTCAATATCGTCAAGTCTTTTTCTTCGATGCCATCCCGCTGGCCGAAAATACAACTGATCATGTTCGGCGCGAAAATGAACAAGAGAGCCTGGCTTTAGGCGATGCGATTCGGCGAGGCTATATTGAACTTGAGTATGATCTCATTCCAGTTCCTGTTTTGCCCCTTGAAGAGCGCTTATCGCTGATTCTTCATCATGCTCTAAATCACGACACACAAAGGTAAACCTGATGTCATCTCAAGCACATGACCATTTTGTCAGAAGAATTTTCCTGCCTCATGAACTTGAACAGATCAAAGAACAACAGCGGAATGCGCGCGAATTTCAAGAGCATTACCCGTATCATATGCCCTGGCTTGAACGGGCGCTTGAAGAAGTCAGTGCAGGAAAAAGGATTCTCTTTGGTGTGTTTCGGTCAGCAATTGATCACCGGGGCCATGCGTTCACAGAGTTAGTCGGATCATTGATGCTGAAGCGCAACAGCACCGAGTATACGAATGTAAATTCCATTGAAATCAAAAATCTTTACTTACTCGATGCGTATCGTAGAGAAGGGCGCGGCACTGCGATATACACCGAAGCAGAACGATACTGTGCTCAAAACGGTTATTCACAAATCGTAACCGAAGTCCCCTGCATCGAAATCACTACTGTAAAATTTCTGCTGAAAATGGGTTTCCGAGTAGAAGAAACCAAGTTATCGCCCTACACAAACAACGAATATATCTACGTCATGGTCAAGACCTTGTTTCCTTCGTTTACAGGAGACCATTTCGACCTTGACGGGATTGCTTACTGGATTGCAGAGAATTATTTTCATTTTTCTGCTCTTAAATGGGTCAATGAAAACCAATGGCTTGAGTTTCGAGTCGAAGATCGAGCCGCGCTTGCAGAAATTGATCAGGCCACACAGGAGCAACTCTCGATTAAAGGCATCGTCATGATCAGCGATGATGATATGCCTGTGACTGTAGAAAGTGTGGCGTCAGCTCTTGAAACGAAAAACTATCATCTCGCCCTGGTCATCGGCAAACATATCACGAAATCACTTGAAAATTATTCGAGAAACAAAGAAGTCAAGCTGATAGACATCAAAACTATTTACAATAACCTGGATCGATGGTTCACGCATAAGCAAGTACATTTCGAAAAAGAAGATATTGCTGGCATGATCGTGCCGATGAATCCTCAGTTTTTCGAAAAATTGATCAACACAAAACCCATTCCATCAGAATTTACTTACTTTAAAACGGGTGACGTTGGGAAATATTTAAAGCCGGATAATGTTGTTCTCATTAATGTTGAACCTTCAAGGGAGTATCCTGAAGGTGGAATAAAGGGGTATGGGGTTGTAAAGAGTCTTTTGTACGGGCGTCCCGATGAAGTATGGGCAGCATACAAGGATAAGAACCCCATATTCGATGAAAACAGCTTTAGGCAATATGTGGGTGACAGAGAATTTGCTCTAGGGATTCATCTCCAGCAATTTACGCAAATTCAAAGTATTCACGATGAAGATGTTGCTGAGATTATGCTCTCGAGCACTACCAAAATCCCACGATATTTCTACTTTAATTTCGCCATGCGTGAAAATCTATTCAAGCGGATTAAGGTCCTCAATACGCTGGAACCAGATCCAAGCGGCGGCAAAAATAGACCTTACTGCTTTATAAGCTATTCACGCAAAGACGAAAAATATGCGACACAGCTAGAAAATGATCTTTTGACCGCCGGGATTGGTGTTTGGCGCGACGCCAGCCGTATCGAACCGGGAGCGGATTGGCCTAACGAACTCGCTGAAGCGATCGAAAACTGCTCTCATTTCCTCCTGGTCGCAACCGATAACGCACTCGCATCAAAGTATGTTCAAGATGAGATCGTGTTTGCGCGTAATAAGGGGAAAGCGATTATCCCCTTACTTCACGAAAACATAAATCTACCACTGCTTTTATCCTCGACACAAGCCATGAACTTTTATAGCAATTACGTCAAAGGGCTCAATTTACTACTCGAACATCTGAAATCTGGATGAGCTGCCGCATCACCATGCTTATTGACATGCCCTATGGATTTCTGATAACTTGGTGAAATAAAGTACAGAGGATCCAGACGTATGTCCAAGCCAGCCGAAGCCCCCCTTGACCACTGGAATGCGGTGCCATCGCTCGAAGATGCGCGCAGCATCGCCCGCTTTTTTCAGGTGCTTGCTGACCCTACACGGGTACGGCTGGTGATGGCGCTGGCTTATGATGAATGGTGCGTAACGGATCTCACACAAATCCTGGAAATGGACCAACCGGCAGTCTCGCACCAGTTAAAATATCTGCGCGATATGGGGTTGGTGAACTGGACCAAAAACGGGCGGCATGTCTACTACTCGCTGGCCGATGAGCACCTGCGCGATATTCTGTTCAGCAGTATGGAGCACCTCAACTGCGAGTTACAGGTCAGTCAAGGCGGTTGATGGTGCTGCGGTGTGATTCCCCCAGTTTGAGCGGGTTCAGCCGCTGGTAAAGGCGCTGGTGCTGCTTGTCCGGCTCATCCTTGTGGTGAGAGGTCGTCTTGAGAAGGGGAATTTCCACGACGAAGGTTGAGCCTTTATCCAGCTCACTTTCCACATTAATCACGCCGTCATGCGCTTCCACAATCCACTTGGCAATCGCCAACCCCAGCCCAGAGCTTGAGTCTTCCGCCCGCATCCGCGATGCATCCGCCTGATAGAAACGGTCGAAGATGTGTTTCTGGTCATCTTCCGAGATGCCGATGCCGGTATCCTTCACCTGGATGAGCGCTTTATCATCAGTCGCGCTCAATCCCACGGTAATGTGCCCACCATCCGGCGTGAATTTGATAGCGTTGCCCAGCAAATTGAGGATCACCTGCTTAATGCGGTCGGGGTTTCCGGCCACGCGTACCGGTTCCAGCCCGGTCAAATCGACCTTAAGATCGCGGTCGCTCACCAGCATCTGCCCCTGACGATAGGCTTCCATGACCACCGTATCGAGATCAAGCGGTTCCAGCTCCAGTGTCAGGCCGCCATAATCGGCACGCGCCAACATGAGCAGGTCATCCACCATGCGCGACATCCGCTCGGCTTCACTCTCAATCGCTTCGAGCGACATATCATCCATGCCATAACGCTTGACCAGATCGAGGTTGCCGCGAATGGCCGTCAGGGGTGTACGCAGCTCGTGAGAGACATCCGCCACAAAACGCCGCTGCAAGCTGAAAAGATCTTCCAGGCGGTCCATCATGTGGTTAAAGACTGAGGTCAGGTTGCCTAATTCGTCCATCGGGCCGTGCCAGGGGAGGCGCGTCGTCAGGTCATCGGTCTGGGCGATCTTGGACGCGGCGGCGGTAATGCGCTCAATCGGCTTCAGCGCCCGGTTGGATAACCACATCCCCAACGCGACAGACCCTAAAATCCCCACGGAAGCACTGACGATCAACACCAGCACCAGACGGTCACGCGCCTGATTGACCGTATCCAGCGGCGCAGCCACCTGTACCGTGGCAAATACCTGGCTCAGGGCGAAAACCGGACGCGTTAATACACGAAATTCGTGTTCATTGATAATGACATTCGCAAAGGTTGGTGCTTCTGTCCCCACGGTGTCGGGGTTAAATGGGTCTATATAGCCACCGAGGTTATTGGAAGCGGCGGCAAGATGAACATCATCTTCCTGGCGCACATCCCACACCTGCACACCGACACTGGAAGCGCGAAACAAATCCAGCGGCGGCAGTTGAATCACCGTTTCATCCGGGCCACCAAACAGGCCAAAGCGACCGATACGGCTGTTCCGAATCACCAGATCAGCAGTTTGATCCAGCGTATCATCCACCGAATCGACCAGCGTCATATCCATCACCCTGTAGACGCTGACGCCGAAGATGACGATAATGATCGCCAGCAGGCCAGAATACCACAGGATGAGTTTGGTGCGGATACGCATGTCCGGCTATTCCTCTCGCAGGACGTATCCCACTCCCCGCACCGTGTGGATCAGACGACTTTCGTTCTCCTGTTCAGTTTTCTGACGGAGATAACGCACATAAACCTCAATGATGTTGCTCTCGCCACCGAAGTCATAATCCCAGACACGGTCGAAGATGACGTCACGCGTCAGCACCTGACGTGGATTGCGCATGAACAGTTCCAGCAGTTCATACTCTTTGGCGGTCAGGTCGATAGCGCGTTCGCCACGATAGGCGCGGTGGGTGCCAGTATCCAGTGTGAGATCGCCAAAGCGCAGCACATCCGGTTTGGAGGCCGGTGTTGAACGGCGGAAGAGCGCCCGAATGCGCGCCAGCAATTCATCCACCGAGAAGGGCTTGACCAGATAATCATCCGCCCCGGCATCCAGCCCGGTCACGCGGTCACTCACGTCGTCTTTGGCGGTAAGCATCAGGATCGGAATGTCGCTGGCCGCACGCAAACGCTTGCAAACTTCCAGGCCATCCAGCCCTGGCAGCATCCAATCCAGAATTACCAAATCCGGCGGATTATCACGTGCGACCGCAAGTCCATTTTTACCGTCACGCGCAACGGTGACGCGGTAGCCCTCATAAATCAGACCGCGCTCAATAAACTGAGCAATTCGTGCTTCGTCTTCGACGACTAATACACGTTCACCAGACATCAGGTGCATCCTTACACAATGTTAAAATTCATACGCATATTATACGAAACTTTATGAGAACAATATGAATTATCCCTGTGGCCCTGTGAAGTCCTGGAGGATCAGCGGCTTACAATATGACATTCCACCTGTACGTCACTGCAATTACGGCAAGTTGCCTGCTGACAATCGCGTGATTCTCAGGCGGCGGCTTCCGCATCATCTGCTGCCTGGAGCAGCGGCCCCCAGCCATAGGCGACGACATTCTCCACCGGCAGCACAAAGGTTGCCCCAGACACAGGTTCCACCAGCGCCAGGGTGCCATCGCGCAGCGAGGTGGTCAGGGTGCCACCGGGTGCCCACTGCAAGCCTTCCAGTTCCACTGCCACCTGACCCAGACTCTGGATTTCGCTGACGCCGGACTCGAGGCCGAGCAAACGGCCAAAGCCCTCCTGGATCACTTCGTCCTCTTTCTGCCTGCCGAAGAATTTGAGGACGCCGCTGTTTGCCAGTGTCGGCAGGTAATAATTCCAGGTGTTATCCAACAGCAGCGACTGCGCATTGCCCTGACGCAGGTTCATCAAATACAGGCCGCCATCGGATGGGGCAAAAGCCAGCTCGAAGGCACTGGCAAATGTCAGCCCAAATGATGAAGGAACCGCGCTGGTCAGCACCAGGTTATCGCCCTCACGCCGGTAAACCCACCAGATGTTATCAGCCACCTCACCCGCCAGATAAGTGCCGTCTGACGACCAGATGAACTGGTAGAAGGCCCCTTCGTACAGGTCGAGTGTCGTTCCCGGCGCAGCAGCAGCATCAACACCAAAGTAGATTCGCCCGCCTTCAAGGGTGGTCACGGCCAGTGCATCGCCAAGCGGCGACCAGACGATGGTTTCACCATGTCCCCGCAGCGGCGGCACACTGGCCTGTTCGCCATCGAGCACCCTGCTTTCACCAGCGGCCATGTCCAGCAAATTCAATCCCGCTTCGGTGCGGTAGGCCAGCCCATTGCCATCCGGCGCGACACCAAAGTCGATCACGAACGCATCTTCAGGGCTGACGGTACTCACCCCGGCAGCCCCGAGTCCGTAACGATCTATCTGCCCCTCGTTGCTCAACACATAGAGATCGGCAGGGAGATTGAGTGCATCATCCTGCGCTTGCAGCGGGGTACTTAAAAACAAGACCAGCAACGGGATTATCAACCAGCGATAAATCATACGCGTTATCCTGATTAGTGATTTAAGCGAGCTTTTTCCTCTTCCAGCATTTTCTGCTGCCGCCGAACCCGTTCTGGCACGACAGCTTCACGCGGGGCAGTCGGTTGGAAATCATAATGATCGACGCCTAGCGCATCCAGAACGACCTGCTCCACCAGCGAGTAATCATCGGGATTGTCGCGGTTGAAGTTCATCGGCTCCTGGAACTGAACGGGTGGGTTGGTCATGAAGCGCGGGCGGCCAGAAGGATTCTGGGATGAAGCATGGAGCATAAAGGGATGAATCAGCGCGACATCACCCGTCATGCCGGTCAGTTCGAGAAATTCTTCGCATTCATTAATCAAATGGGAGCCGGTTTCGTGTGGATGCAGTCCTTCAGGATGCGCAGCCAGATGGCGGGCAATGCGTCGGGGTGAATCCGGTGCCACGTAGGTGCCACCGCTCTGCGGATAAATATCGCTCCACATCACCACCGTCAACAGGCCCTGCTCCGGGCTATCCAGGAAGTGGCGGAAGAAGTCGCCATCGACATGCCAGCCACCAGCTTCTGGTGACGGCGGCACCCAGGGACGATCCGCGCCGAATTTCAGGTTGAGGATAAAGCCATCGCCCCAGGTCGGCTCTTTGACACGCTCCTCGCCACCCATCAAGTCACAGATCGCGCCATAGGCTTTGGGCGAAAACTCCTTGACCGGTAAGCGGTGCATAGTGGGCATGTGAATCTTGCCTTCCAGCCAGGTCTCGGGGTCCTGCGGGTCGTAGCCCAGCCGCTCCCAGGCGAGGTCGGTATATTCATGGGCTTTTTCAGGAGAAAAGCAATTCTTGATAACCACATAACCTTTTTCAAAAAAATGCTGGGCGTCACTCTCTGACAGTACCTGATAGTCTTTCATAAACCCATCTCCTCATTTTTTGCTTCTGCTCAACAAGTATAATGAATGTTGCAAAGGAGCGAAACCTCAGAACAGATCGGCACGTATATAATGGCAGGAGGCGAGTTATGGTAATTGATGCGATTGTACGTGAACTACGTTTGACCTGGCGGCTGCTGCGCGACCCGCGCGTGCCGATATGGACGAAAATTTTCCCCTTTCTGGGGTTGATTTACGTGATTTCACCACTGGATTTCATTCCCGATGTGATTATCGGGTTAGGCCAGCTGGATGACCTGGGGATTATCTTCGCTGGGCTGCGCCTGTTCAAGCGGTTGGTGCCAGCGGATCTGCTGGAAGAACACCAGGCCGTGATCGAGGGGCGGCGCAACCCTGATGAAGTGGTCGAAGCAAAGCATTACACTATTCGCGATAAATAACTGCTCAACTGATGCGCAGCCGCTGTGCCTGGACTTCATCCATAGCGTCGATGGTATCCTGCAAGCTGGAGACTTCGTCCTGGATTTCCAGGCGCAGACGCTGTGCGCGAGCGCTATCCACTTCTTTTGTCCCCAACAATGACATCTGCGCATAGATCGTGCCGAGTGATGAGAGCGTGCTTTCAAGCTGGATTTCGGCTCGCTTGACACTGTTCACAGTGGCATCGAGGTTAGTGAGCTGCTGTTCAAGCTGGCGCACCTGATTTTCCAGATCACGACGCACCGCCGGGTCCTGCTCACGCGAGAGGCGGACACGGGTTTTATCCAACTGCTGCGGCACCATCTTGCGGTCGCGCTCAACCAGATCGTTGCCTTCAAAGGCGTCGATATGCAGCGCCAGTTCGTACATCTGCGCGATCCAGTCGTCAATATCGTTGACTGTCTGCTGTAAATGCAGGCGCATGGCCCCTTTGTGGCGCTTGACCAGCTCCATCATGCCACGTCGATATTCCAGCGCGCTCTGTAAACGGTCACGCGAGACGCGGCTGCGGACATCCCGCAAATCAAATTTCTGCTCGAACTCACGTGCAACAGCCTGCTGTGCTGCTTCTTCATCGGTCAGGGCCGAGGCGACCAGTGCGATCTCCGCCAGCGCGCCACCCACCAGCCAGAACCACGGCTGCCAGAAATCAAACGGCTGTGGCACAAATAAAAACAGGATGACCGTGAGCAGCAGCGTCACGACACTTTCCCAACGCATAAAAGCATTCGCCAGCACCGCGCTAAAGGCGCGCTGCCGCACTTCATCAGTGGGTTTATTCTCAGACATGCTTTCTATTTCTCCGCATACAATTCTTTATACGCTCAACTATAGCGCAGGGTTGCGGCAGATACATGGGGTGGATTCAATACAGGGGCACGGTGTTTAGTCCCGTGCCCCTGCGGTGGTCGATGTCGGTTCGATCAATTAGCTGCCGGAATTGCCCAGCAAACGGCGGCGGCGCTCATCCAGCTGGCGTTCCACTTCGCCACCACGCACGGCATCGTCGATCTGATCGGAGAGGTTGGCCGTTGCCATATCCAGGCGGGCATCCTCGCGGTCGATGTTGGCACGAATGCGCTCGGCCAGGCTGTTGACCTGTTCGTCGCCGGTGCTGGCAAGCTGATCCAGGCTTTTGACCGTCTTGAGGGTAACTTTCTTGGCCTCAGCCAGTTCGATCAGCGCCCGCAGGTGCTCACGCTCCTGCTTGATGGTCGTCAGCTTCGATTCCAGCTTCAAGCGCATATCCAGCATCTTCTGATACTGGCCTTCCTGGCCCTGCCACTGCTCATAATATTCCTGAGCAAGCTGCTGCTTGGTGTTTAGCTCTGCCTGAGCAGCCGCGGCCAGATCATCTTTGCCTTTGACAATGAGGGTATCAATATCGCGGTCGAGTTTTTCCGCAGACGCGGCAAATTCCTCGTATTTGCGTTTCAGTGTTTTGACGGTACCGCCAACCGTTGCCGCCGAGTCTTCCAGCGCTTCCAGATTGCGCTCGACCTGACGAATGTATTCATCCATTACCTGAACAGAATTCGCTTCCAGCGCGCGGTCGACAATGCCATGCAGATTCGCACTGATCAGCGTATTGATTTTCTCAAACAGTGAGGGCGCCATATTCTCCTACTTTCCATCCTTGCAGCCGTCATAATGCTAGTTTAGCACAAACCCGGAAGTCAATGCTAAGCTGGCAGCACCAGGGTAAATATGCTGCCGACGCCCGGCTCACTTTCAATATCAAGGTGGCCGAGTGACAGATCGAGGATCCGCTTCACAATCGCCAGCCCCACCCCTGCGCCCTGGTCTTCATACAGCGCGCGGTTGATCTGGTAAAAGCTGTCGAGGATGTGCTTTCGCTCTTGTGGCGGAATACCCCGGCCCTGGTCCTCTACCCATATACGAATCGCATGGTCATCCGTTGCAGCGCCCACGATGACTGGCTTGTCGGCTGGGGAAAACTTGGCGGCATTATCGAGCAATTGCACGACTGCGGCCTTGAGGTAATCGGGGTCAGCCTCAAAAACCGGCAGATTATCCGGCACCTCGATCACAAAGCTGTGCTCCATCTCTTCACGCTCGGCAATGGACTTGACCGCATTTTCCAAAATAGGTCTGACATTTTTAATC
>JAIOHN010000125.1 GCA_019912985.1 Anaerolineae bacterium
TTCATGATGCCTGACACGTTAATCCCAACCGACGGGCAGGAACATGCTTTTAACTGGACTATTTCCGTGGCGAAGGCCAATGACGAAGGCGTTTACCACGTGATCAGCGGCGCACCTGCAATCAACACCTTCCGCTGGCGAGTATCGTAACGCTGGCTTATTTGCGACCAAACTCGCGGGCAAGTTCGTCACTGCTCATGTGAAGCATAGTAGGCCGCCCGTGAGGGCAGGTGAGGGGTGACTGGCAGCGTTCAAGCTGCCGGATTAGCCCCTGCATCTCCTGCATACTGAGCACCGTCCCGGCTTTGACCGCAGCCTGTTTACACACTCGCTGGATGATCTTTTCTTCGATGGAAGCATGCCCAGGTGTTTTGCCCATCTCAAGCTCATCAATGATTCCGCCAACCGCCTCCAGTGGATCTTGATCGGACAGCAGGGCTGGGATGCAGCGGATCACAAACGTATTCGTGCCAAACGGTTCCAACTTAAAGCCCACCGCTTGCAGTACATCAATGTTTTCTTCGATTAAACGCGCCTCAGGGGCTGGCAGCTCGATCGTTTGGGATGAGAGTGTGAACTGCGCCAGCGGTTCTTTTTGGGCGTATTCCAGCATAAACTGCTCGTAGAGAATGCGCTCGTGCGCTGCATGTTGATCGACAAGGTAAAGCCCGGCGGGTCCCTCAGCGACGATATAACTGGCACCAACCTGTCCGATCACGCGGAGCATGGGCAGCGTACGCGGGCGCGCAGGTGAAGTCGGTCCAAAGGGAATAGTATGGTCGTAACCGGTTTCCCTCTCCGCACCCGATGACTGGTGTGAGAAAGAGCCAGGGCTTTCCATCTCGATACCCAGACCCATCTGCCATGTTTTTTGGGGCGCCGTGTCCTCGTCCCAGTTGAAATCTGAGAACGAGCGCCCGCCACGCAGCGCAGGTGTTTCCGAATGGTCGATAATTGCCCGCCGGATTGCTCGTTGGACAGCGGCAAAGACTGCATTCGGGTCCTGGAAACGCACTTCGGCTTTGGCTGGATGCACGTTTACATCAAGCAGATCAGGCGGCACAGTAATCATAACCACGGCCACTGGGTAACGGCCTTTCATCAAAAATGTGTGATAAGCCTGGACAACCGCATAAGATAGGCTGCTATCCTGCACCCAACGACCATTCACAAACAGAGTGATGCGCGAGCGATCTGCCCGCTGAATACTAGGCATTGATGTGTAGCCGACCACACTGATGCTGTCACGTTCGCTATCGAGTGCTGGTAGTTCAAGCATGTCTTTGAACGTATCCAGCCCCAGCGCAGCGACAAGGACATCCGAAAGCTGACCAGTGCCACCAGACCGAAACACTTCACGGCCATCCTGGTGCAGCACAAAGCGAATGTTTGGGTAGGCCATCGCATAGCGAGTGACTACAGAAGCGATGTGCCGTTTTTCGGTGTTTTCTGCTTTGAGGAATTTCAACCGGGCAGGCGTATTGTAAAACAAGTTCTCGACTGTGATGACGGTGCCTCTGGGCGCGCCAGTGGATTTGCGCTGTTGAATGCGCCCACCTTCCAGAAGCAGCTTTGTGCCTGTTGCCTCACTCTGATGGCGAGTGGTCAGGCTAACGTGGCTGACAGCGGCGATGCTGGCTAGGGCTTCACCACGAAAACCAAGTGTCTGAATCGCCATCAAATCATCCGTCGTTTGCAATTTGCTGGTGGCATGACGCGCAAATGCAAGTTCGACTTCCTCAGAGGGTATGCCGTGACCGTCATCACTGACGCGAATAAGTTTTTTACCACTCCCAGTGACTTCAATATGAACATTTGAAGCACCCGCATCCAGCGCGTTTTCAGTCAGTTCCTTGATGACTGAAGCCGGACGCTCGATCACTTCACCAGCGGCAATCTGCGCGATTACCTGATCTTCTAATACGTGAATTCCCATAATACTAAAACCAAAAACTCCCCTTATCGAAGGGGTTTATCCGAACACGTATGCTATTATAACGCTTGATGGATGGATTCCTACTCTTGCGTATTGACCAGGTTGGAGCCTGAGAGGGGGATAGTCATATAGAATGTGCTTCCCTGGCCCTCGGTACTCTCAACTCCGGCATCACCGCCGTGACGCTGAGCCACACTTTTCACGATAAAAAGGCCGAGGCCGCTGCCCTTAATCTTACGATGTTCCTGCCGCTGAATACGCACGTGACGTTCAAATAGGTGCTTCTGATTCTCTGGGCTAATGCCGAGACCCGTATCCTTCACATTGATTCGGAGTACATCATTTTCACGATAAACTTTTACTGAAACACTGCCGCCATTGGGCGTGTACTTGATTGCATTATCAATCAAGTTGGTAATTGCGCGTTCAAGCATGTTGGTATCCGCATTGATGATTGGCACATCATCTGCTACATGGACCGTAAGCTCTAGCTCCTGCTTTTCGGCAGGAACCAGCTGCGTTTCTGTGATTCGCTGGACCATCTCTCGTAAATCACAGTGCGTCCGTGAGATTTCGTAAAAGCCGGTTTCCGGGTCATAACGGCCAGCATCCTGGATGTTATCCACCAGGGCAGTCATTTGACTGATGCCGTTCAGGATCTTTTCGACAAAGTGCTGCTGCTTTTCATTGAGTTCGCCAACCAGCCCCAATTCCAGCATGTTGGCGAAGCCTTGCATTGATGTGAGTGGTGAGCGCAGGTCATGGGAAACGATGCGTGTAAACTCGTTTTGGTTGTGATTCAGCTTTTTAAAGCGGGTAATATCACGAAGCGCAAGTGTCCATCCTTTGATCTGACCATCATTGGCATGGATAGGTTCCATACGCGGTACAAAAGTCAGATTGTCTTCGTTGGTCCACTCCTGTTGCGCTTTGTTTTTCTGATGAATCAGATCTACCAATTCTTCTGACTGGAGAACCTCTTGAAGGTTTTTGCCCCTCGCTTCTCCTTCATCCATCTTAAAGACTTTCGTCGCCGCTGGATTCAGTAACTGTACATGGTGGTGCTCATCCAGAACGAAAAGTGGATCAGATACACTTTCCAATAACGATTCGGCGAGTTGGTGTGCCGCCTTGTGGCTGCTGTTTAGCTTTATCTGATTTGCAAGGATGGCTAAACTGTCCAGTAATGGTTTTAATGTGCTGTCATCATGGCTGGGCGTTTGCTCCTCGGCAAAAACCAACACCAAAACACCCGTCTTTTCCCTGTAAGTTTCTAATACCGCCAAAAGATAAGGGAGCGAAAGCCAATCTATCACATCATAGTTGGAGGAATCGTAAATTCCTGGTTCCAGATTGTTCGCGATTTCTTCCAGGTGTGCTATGTGCTGGCTCAGAGAATCTGCGTCGCCAGCAAAAATGCGCGTGCGGGTTTCGTCAAAGCCCATGAAGCAGGCGCCCTTGGAATCTGTTAATGTAAGTGAAAGATCTAGAATTTTGGATGCAACACTTCGTGGATCTGGATTAGAGGCAATCTCATGCAGGATATCCTGCCACAATGTATGCGTATCTGAACTATGCTCTGTATTGAGATACATTGACTGCCTCATTCTCAGTTGTATGACTAAGTTTTCTGTCACAAATCCTTGCTTGTGGACTAGATTATATATGGCATGATAGGTGAGAGCAAGCCATCGCCGGAATTGTGCTAGGTGCTAAAAAAGAGGGTGATTAATAGACCGTTGGGGAGTAGGCGGTTGAACAGGAACGATGAGTCCCCTATAATTTTCGAATTGTAATTTGGCAAAAGGTTGCCAGAGTGAGTCGATCAGCCGTTCAAACAAAGAATCCTACGCTTGGTGTAGAGCATGGCCCACAGCGGTTGGCGTGGGGTGTCCTACTCCTTGCATTTGCGGCGTTCTGTGTTCTATGTGTGAGCCTGGGTATCGGGGTCAGCTATTTTTTATTTCAATCCACGCTTCCCATGGATGTATTATTGACCGTTGGGCGAGGGTCAGTGGGGATTGTTGAGCCGACCAACGAGCGATTTATACGCAGCCAAACCGGCATCTCCGGCAGCACAGAAATTAGCACGGATTCTCAGTCACAAGCCCGAGTCGCCTTTATCGGGAATGAGGATAATGGGCAGTTGATCGCGGATATGACGCTGAGCGCAAATGCTTCCGTAGATTTTCGGTCTGCGGTACGGCCTCGTTTCGACTGGAGCACATCTGATTACCTGATTGATCTCCGTAATGCTGTGGGCGAGCTTGATGTGTCTGTTTCGCAGGGTATAAGCCGCGACGTCACCGTATCCATACAACCGATTGAAGAAGAAGATATATTTGTGAATTTGACTGGTGCGGGCCGTTATTCCGTCGAAATTTCGCGTAGTCAAATCAATGTTTACAACCGCGGCGGGAGTGCGTTCATTATCTTAGAAGGGCGGCAGGGTTATAGTATCCCTATCAATCAAATGGGCGTGTTCCACACTGATGATAGCCGGGTAGAAATTCTGCCGGGTTATGTTAACCTGCTTGAAAATAGTGGTTTTGAGACATTGAATCCAAGTGTGGGAGCTGCTGGTTCGACACAGGAGCTCCTCAATGCATGGATTTGTGGCAATGATCCTAACGATGAGCCTCAGGGGAGTTATCGTTCGCAGTTGTACGAAGGACGTATGACTTTGCGCTTTGAGCGCTATCAAGGGGCGACTACTCATGGGCGGACTTTCTGCTTCCAGTCGTTTGGATCGAATCGCCTCGATGTTGGCGAACTTAATCTGGATTACCTGGCGTTGCAAATGTCTTTCTTCATTCATCACCAGTCTTTGAATATATGTGGTGTGGATGGCAGTGAGTGTCCGATCACGCTCCGTATGGATTACATTGACAATGAAGGTGAGTCGCACAACTGGTTTCATGGGTTTTACAGCAAGAAAGATCCTCAGTCCTCATCGCCAGTTCGATGTGATAGCTGCGCGCAAGAACATGAGTTCATCAACGAAAAATCCTGGTATACCTACAACAGCGGCAATCTGTTGTCGCTGTTCCCGGATGATCAGAAGATTAGCTCGATCATTGGTATCTGGTTCTATGCTTCAGGGCATGAATATGACGTCCAGGTTGAAGAAGTATCACTACTTGCTCGATATGCAACTGACGATGAGGCAGCTGCCGAATCGACCAGCGATTAGTCGCGAAAAGCCAATCCGGATTCTTTGATTGAAATCCAGTCATGGTCACCAATAATCAAATGATCGAGGACGATAATATCGAGGAGCTGGCCAGCAGCGATCAACGTGCGGGTAATCTCAATGTCTTCTGGCGATGGCGCTACGTCTCCTGAGGGATGGTTATGGACAAGAATTATTGCCGGATTGTTGTTCACCACAGCGGCTTTAAAGACTTCTGCAGTTCTCAAAAGCGATGCGTTGAGTGTACCGACGTAAATTGTCTGGATATTGGTAACGCGCCGGTTGGTATCCAGTAAAAGCACACGGATGTGTTCTTGCTGCAAATATTGCATGTCCATGACGAGTTGAGCCGCATCTGCTGCCCGGTTGATCACTGGATAATCTGGTGGTTTATCGACTGAGAGACGCTTCGCCAGTTCAATAAGCGCACATAAACGTAATTTCTGGGTGGTGTCAATACTTTGAAACTGTTGCAATTGGTAAGGTTCGAGGCGAGCCAGGCCGTGTAAACCTCGAAAGTGCTTCAGAATCTGCTCGGCTATCTGGATGGATTTCTTCTGTTGTGCAACATCACTGCAAAGCACGAGCGCAAGTAATTCTGGATTTGATAGCTCAGTGACTTGGTCGATCAACAGGCGTTCCTGATGGACAGAGATAGAGCCTTTATCATGCTCCTGAATTGCAAGCAGTGCAAGCTGTTGCTATACTGGCCTGATGTAACGCAACAGGTCGGAGTGAAATAATGGCGGACCTTAAACCTGAAGACTTATTGCTGTTTGCGGCTGTTTATCTGGGCGTAGTCGCAGCAGTATTTTGGTTGGCGATGATTATTTGGGCTTACCGCGATATGCGTTCGCGTTCGCGTGATTCGGTGGCGCAGATTCTGGTTGCTGTAGTGGTCGCCTTTCTTTTTGTGCCAGGGCTGCTCATCTATATCTTTCTGCGCCCGCGCGAGACGCTTGCAGAGGCCTATGAACGCTCACTTGAGGAAGAAGCGCTCCTTCAGGAAATCGAGGACAAGACATCGTGTCCTGCCTGTGGACAGCATGTTCATGATAACTGGTTAGCCTGCCCGTATTGTCACACGCGCTTGAAGAAAAGCTGCATAAATTGTGGTCAATCGTTGGAGCTATCGTGGAATTTATGCCCTTACTGTACCGCCAGCCAAATTAGCCAGCCAGAGCCGGTGGCGAATACCTATGCGGCGCAACAGCGCTGGCAAGAGGAGGTGAATTATAACTCACAGCCTGTCTCGCAACAGGCTAGTGAGTCGTTGGAATTCATAGATGGGGACGAGTATCAGTAAGTGAGGTTGGCTAAAGTTCGCCTGACTCACCCACAATGTGAATCTTCAAGAAATTCGTCTGGCCGCCGATTCCAAATGGAACTCCCGCAATAATTACCAGACTATCGCCCCGCTTGACCAGTGAGGAATCATGCGCCGTGCGGACCACGATACCGATCATCTCGTCAATCGTATTGAACTGCGGGATCATGATAGGGATGACTCCCCAAATCAGTGCCATTCGTCGGTAGGTGATTGGACTGGGTGTCACGCAAAGGATGGGTGTTTGTGGTCGTTCTTTGGCGACACGCCTCGCTGTATAACCCGTTAACGTTGACGTGACAATAGCACGACAGTTGAGCACCTCAGCAATCTGGCTGGTCGCCTGGCTGACAGCATCTGAGATGCTTTCGCGGTTTTCGGTTGTGTTTGGTTTGTAGATAGTGCGGTCTTGCTGGCGTGGAACCAGAAGATTTTGCTCTGCAGTGAGCGCGATAGTCGCCATCGTTTCTACCGCTTCAACAGGAAACTTGCCGCTTGCTGTTTCGTTGCTGAGCATAACAGCATCGGTGCCATCTACGATGGCATTATATACGTCACTGGCCTCCGCACGTGTTGGACGGGGATTATCCACCATTGAACTCAGCATCTGCGTTGCGGTGATCACCGGCTTGCTGGCGATATTACAAAGACGGATTATCCGCTTCTGATGTACCGGAACTTCCTCAGCAGGTGTCTCAACACCTAAATCACCGCGTGCAACCATGATCGCGTCAGAGACGGCGATAATCGACTCGATATTTTCGAGCGCTTCATGCTTCTCTATTTTGGCAACAACGGCGGGTTCATTAGTTCCACCAAGATGTCGAATGAGCCAGCGGAGTTCACGAATGTCCTCCTGAGAACGCACAAATGACATTGCCAGATAATCGGTTTGCTTGGTGAGCGCGAATTCTACGTCTTCGCGGTCTTTTTCGGTAATAGCCGACAGTGTTAATTTTGCAGTCGGCGCGGTGACACCCTTTCGGGACATCAGCGCGCCTCCAACAACGACCTCACAGATCAAGGCATTACCAGTTGTCTCGCGGACCACAAATTCAATATTGCCATCATCGAGCAAAAGCTGCATGCCCACGGTGATGTCACGAACGAACTCTGGGTGAGGTAGCGTAACGGTATAGATATCGTCACCGGTGTCCTCATCCAGTGTCAGCGTGATGGTATCGCCAGGTTGTAACTCAAGCGGTTCTTGCTTTAGTTTGCCAATACGAATCTTGGGGCCTTGAAGGTCGCACATGATAGCGACCACTGCCCCCTCTTCCTCTGCGATACGCCGGATGTTATCAATGTTCTTTCCATGCGTTTCGTGATCGCCATGCGAGAAATTGATGCGAGCGACATCCATTCCTTTACGAATAATCTGCCGCAGGATTTTTTCGTCATTGGAAGTGGGTCCAATGGTTGCGACAATTTTAGTTTTCTTGCCATCAATTTTACGCAGAGACAACGGTAACCTTCTTTCTCTAGGACAGTTTTAGATTCGTAAAGGCTTTGATTCCTGGGTAGACCGCGGCATCTCCCAACTCTTCTTCGATGCGAAGGAGCTGATTGTATTTGGCGATGCGGTCAGATCGGGCAGGTGCGCCGGTCTTAATCTGTCCCGCGTTCATTGCGACCGCGAGATCCGCAATGGTGGCATCTTCTGTCTCACCACTGCGATGGCTGGTGACGACTGTCCAACCATGCCGCTGGCTGAGTTCACTGGCGGCCATCGCCTCGGTCAAGCTACCGATCTGATTAACTTTGCAAAGCAGTGAGTTGGCGGCTTTTTCACGAATAGCTCGCTCAACACGTTCGACATTGGTAACAAGCAGGTCGTCACCGACGATTTGCACGCGATCACCAATTGCCGCTACAAGTTTGGGCCAGTTTTCCCAATCATCTTCATGAAGGCCGTCTTCCAGCGAGATAATGGGATAGCGTGAGGTCCAGTCTGCCCAGAACTCGACCATTTCCTCTCCGGTGAGTGTGCGACCCTCGATTGCCAGATGATACTTACCATCCTGGTAGATTTCTGATGCAGCGGGGTCAAGCGCGATGCGAATCTGGTCGCCGGGCTGATAACCGGATTTGTCAATCGCTTCCATGATGACATCCAGCGCAGCCTGGTTGGAACCCATGCTGGGCGCAAAACCGCCTTCATCTCCAACCGTGGTGCTAAAACCTTTTTTGTGGAGAATGCCTTTCAAGCTCTGGTAAATCTCTGCACACCAGCGCAGGGCTTCGCTAAAAGTGGGCGCACCTACAGGCATAATCATGAATTCCTGAAAGTCGGTGCTGTTGGTCGCGTGCTTGCCGCCATTCATGATATTCATCATTGGGACAGGCAATACGTGCGCATGGACACCACCGAGATATGCGTAGAGTGGCAGCCCTACGCTCTCAGCTGCTGCTTTGGCAACAGCCAACGAGACACCCAGAATGGCATTAGCTCCCAATGTTTTCTTGGTGGGCGTGCCATCCATTTCGATCATGAGGTCGTCAATGGCTTTCTGGTTCAGCGCGTATGCGCCAGTCAGTGCTTCTGCCAATGGGCCATTGACCGAGGCTACAGCTTTCAGGACACCTTTGCCACCATAGCGACTCTTGTCGCCGTCACGAAGTTCGAGTGCTTCGTGCTCGCCAGTTGAGGCACCGCTGGGGACAATCGCACGACCGAAAGCGCCATCCTCTAACGTCACATCTACTTCGACTGTTGGATTTCCTCGTGAGTCGAGTACCTCACGCCCATGAATACTCTCGATTACTGACATGAATACTTCTCCTTGCGTACGCTGAAACATCACGTGATCTGATGAATGTTCAGTAAGTTTATGAGATTTAACGTCGCTCATTATAATATACTGTTACCAACATTGCCTCTGTTTGTTTCTATTTACCCTGATCTGTTTAAGTAGACTTTAAATCGAAGTATCAGACTTGATATTCACGTGATACACTTTGTTTGTAAAGTTCGTATAGTCATGAAAACCTGTAAGGTGATTCTGAAAGCGACTTATCGAAAACTTCGCGTAGTCATCACCACAACACTCTCGACGTTATCTTTGTAAAACCCAAAACACGCAAATGAGAAAGCACAACCGCGATTCGAGTCCGGCACTGCATAAAATAATGAAAACCATGTGCCATCAGGCTTTTACTTACACAAATGAAGCTATGCTGTGCTTTCTCATTTCGCTACTCCGTAGTAAAGCGGCGCGACAAGCACCTGTACGATCATGCGGTTTTTTCAGTAGAATGATGACTATGAAGGTGTGGCAATAATCCAGGGTAATCCCATGAAACGCAAATCGATTTATTTGGACCATTCCGCGACGACGCCTACGGACCCACGGGTCGTCGAAGCGATGATGCCATATTTTACGGAGATCTACGGGAATCCATCTTCAGTTCACAGCTTTGGCCGAAAGGCAGAACAAGCAGTTGAAGATGCGCGAGAAACAATCGCTTCGATTTTGAACTGCCAACCCAGCGAGATTGTCTTTACGAGCGGTGGGACAGAAGCGGATAACCTGGCGATTCGTGGAGCTGCCTGGCATCAACGCACATTAAATCCGAGCCGTAATCGCCTGGTGACGACCCCATTGGAACATCACGCAGTAGGGCAAACGGTGACGCAGCTTGACCACGTGATGGACTTTGAGCGCTTGCTGGTGCCGGTTGATCAAACAGGGCGGATTGATGTCAATGCTTTTCGAAATGCCTGTGCGGAAAGTGCGATTATGGCAAGCGTCATGTATGCCAATAACGAAGTTGGTACCGTTGAGCCTATTGCTGATCTGGCACAGATTGCTCATGAATATGACGTGCTTTTCCATACGGATGCGGTTCAAGCTGCCGGACAAATGTTGCTGGATGTCGCTGAACTCGGTGTGGATTTGTTGAGCGTGTCCGCGCACAAGTTTTATGGCCCTAAAGGTGTTGGCTTTCTGTATGTGCGTAAGGGAGTGGCGCTTGTTCCTAACCAGAGCGGAGGAAGCCATGAAAATGGGCTGCGCGCGGGTACCCATAACACCCCTTATATCGTGGGTATGGCGAAGGCACTTGATCTGGCTTATGCAGAGTTTGAGAAGCATATTGCTCACTATCGCGAGATGCGTGACCGCCTGATTGCGGGCATTCTCGCCAGGGTGCCACAGGCACAACTCAGCGGTCATCCAAACCAGCGATTACCGAGTCATGCCAGTTTTGTTTTTGCTGGACTGGAAACCAACCAGTTATTAATGCATTTGGACTTAAAGGGTATTGCAGCCAGTGGTGGTTCGGCTTGCAAGACGGGTAGCCCTGAACCTTCTGATGTTTTGCTAGCACTTGGTTATTCAGAAAGTGAAGCGCTCAGTGGTTTGCGCTTGACAGTCGGTCGCCA
Source organism: Anaerolineae bacterium (assembly GCA_019912985.1). Lineage (GTDB taxonomy): Bacteria > Chloroflexota > Anaerolineae > Aggregatilineales > Phototrophicaceae > JAIOHN01. The sequence continues at coordinate 10,841 of JAIOHN010000125.1, forward strand.
AACCACTGCTGAAGAGATTGATTACACGATTGACGTTCTACAGGAAGTCGTTGAGAAGTTGTACGATTTAGCGAAGGTTTGAGTTGTTATGAGTAATGCTGATATACGTGTAGTGGTGGCGATGAGTGGCGGCGTGGATAGCTCGGTTGCCGCCGCACTGCTGGTTGAACAAGGTTATGATGTTATCGGTATGATGATGCGGTTATGGTCTGAGGAATCGGTGGATGGACGGATTCATAACCGCTGCTGTACTCCTGATCAAATGGCGGATGCGCGCCGGGTAGCCAATAAATTGGGTATCCCTTTTTATGTGCTCGATACGCGTGACGTGTTCAAAGAGAAAGTCGTCTCCTATTTTATCGAACAGCATCGTCAGGGCTTTACGCCCAATCCCTGCCTGGAATGTAACCGTCACATTCGCTTTGATTGGCTGCAACAAAATGCCCTTGCGCTGGACGCGGATTATCTCGCTACCGGACATTATGCGCGCATTGTGGAATCATCAGAAGGCCAGATGCAATTACTGAAGGGGGGTGACCCTCGCAAGGATCAGAGTTATGTACTCAGTGTGATGGGGCAGGAAGAACTGCGGCACGCGATGTTCCCAGTGGGTGTATATGCCTCTAAAGAAGCTGTTCGCGCAGAGGCGGCTCGATTTGGGCTACCGACAGCCAGTAAGCATGACAGCCAGGATTTGTGTTTCTTAGGCGATGGGGATTACCGGCGATTTTTAGTTGATTATGCCCCCGACTCAATGCAGCCTGGACCGATTGTGCGTAAGACCGGTGAGGTTATCGGGGAACATTCAGGGCTTCCCAATTACACCATTGGTCAGCGTAAAGGGTTGGGCGTGTATGCTGCCGAACCACTCTATGTGATCGGTATGAATCCATATCGCAATGCACTCATTGTCGGTACAGCGGATGAACTCGGTACTAGCACCTTGACCGCGAATCGCTTTAATTGGATTAGTGGGAGTGCGCCATCTGTAGCTTTTGAGGCTGATGTCAAAATTCGATACAAGGCGAGTGCTATTCATGCGCTCGTTGAACCGCTTGGAGCGGATCGGGTTCGCGTCACATTTGAGCACCCTATGCGTGATGTCACCCCTGGGCAGGGTGCCGTGATTTACGATGGTGATATTTGCCTGGGTGGAGGCATCATCGAACGCGCTACTGAAGGAATGCTCGAACCTGATCACTGAATAGGAGCATGATCAGTGTCCCTATGACGATATAGGGTCCATAGGGAAGGGGCGTAAACATATCATAGCGGCCCGAGAGTTTTCTCACCACCAAGTAGACAATTGCGCCGGCGGCCCCCAGAAACACGGTGATAAACATTGCGAATATCAACGGCTGCCAACCGAGGATCAACCCACAGACGGTGGAGAGCATCACATCTCCGTACCCAAACGCTACTTCTGGTAGCTCATAGCCCTGCATTTTAGAGACCACGTAGGAAAACAGGATACCGCCCAGGTATAGCACAAAAAACACACCAAAACCGACCAATCCACCAGTGAGCGCCTCACCTAAATCCGGCCTGCTGTGTGCCGGTGTGAGGATGGCATCAAGGATAGCAATCAGGGACGATGGGATAATTACCACAAATAAAATTAATCGGTGCTCTACATCAATCACGGTAATAAGTACAAACAACGCCATATACACCAGATAGAAAATAAGCTGTGTTGTACTCACATCAGGATCATTCTGTGTGACAAGCACTGTGAGTATCATGAGAACCGTTGTGGTGATCTCAACCAGGGGATAACGCCAGGACAGTATCGTTCCGCCAGGAGATCGTCGCTGTCCTAACGCAAATGCGGTTAGACCAAGCCATGCAGATACTGGTCTTGGGGTGTCGTCTGGATAGTGGGGGAGACGCGGTTTCCGACGATGGGGCAGGTCATCAGCCAGGACATTGACAACCCCACCGGAGAGGATACCGATTAAGCCAACCAGGATTACAAAGATCAAGTCTGTCATTCATCAACTCGCTGTTATGGAAGTGGCGGTGGTGCTGGCAGTAAAGACAGCGCGACCACGATCAAAAACACGAAAGCCAGTGCTGCGCTAAGCAGAATAGCCACGGATTGCGCCTGCGACATCTGCTCCGGTTCTGAACTCACAGCTGTCAGACCAATCAGACCAATATGCAGATCCACCCGCTGAACTGTTCCGTGCTGAATCTGCCAGGCAGCTATCGCTGGTTGTGCATCACGCAACCCAACAATCACGTAAGCTGCATCAGGGTAATGGGCATGGCGGATGTCCTCTGATGAGGGAATCGGTTCACCTTCTGGATGCGAATGATAGAACCCTAACAAAGATACTCTATCTTGCTCCAACCGAGCGAGCACGGATACCAACGCACGATCATCAATTCGGTAATGGTGAATGGGATCCTGTGCAATATTGGGCAGGGGGATGATTTCGGTCGCGGATGTGTTACGACCGACGATGACACCGCAAGCCTCATTCGGTGTTTGATGTTGTGCATCCTGAATTAAGGTGCTGGCCTGCTCTCGTGTCAGGTATAACTGCATTATTCTGCATCCGGAACAGTAAATGTTTCAATCCGGCGGTCCTGTGGTGGATTTTTTGTCTCATAGAACAAATCCACCGTCAGTGTATACAAGCCTGCTGGATCATCGACATTGCGGATGTGCATCGTAAATTCCATATCATAATGCATTGTCTCGATCACATTCAGTTCGCTTACAATGTGATCATCCTCGTCGTGCATGACCAGCAGCAGGTTAGGGCGATCCTGAAAAGCCGTTACCACCACGTGGACGTAAATACGAAAGCGATCCGAGTACGGCGTAATCTCCAGATCCTCAATACGGATGGCATCTTTAGGCTGGGGTGTCTTATCTGATGGAAAAAGTGGTATGTCCATAGCACTCATTATAAGTTGATAGACGCGGATTAGAGAACCGGTAATATTAAGATTGCAAACGGCGGAGTGTATCCATGGCTTTCGCAAAGTCTGCTTCTGCAACAAACAGATGATCGCGTGAGTAGGCTGCAAACGGCAGAATGCTGACGCCTGCTTCTGCCAACGCGGTGCTGATCACCGCCATAAAACCGACCAAGTCCGGCTCCAGTACCACATCAAAGGTAATAAGCCGATAGGATGTGGCACTGGCTTCATAGCCGGGCAACCGGCGAGCAAAATCCGCTACGGCTTCTTGTGGAATGAGCAGGGTTACCTCATCTTTATCAACCAGCAGCGCTGAAAAGGGTTCTCCAACTTCAGCGATCACACCCGCAGCGGCCATAATCGCATGAGGCGAAAGTTTTATCAGGGTATACGGCTGATCGTCAGTATACAGACTGGCACCGGCCAAAATTTCGTTTATTGTCTGTGGCATTGTGATTCACTCATCAAACTGATACGTCGCTTCTGCATAATAGCGCACTTTCCGTTTCCCTAGCTTTTCCCGGACCCAGCTTTGCAGCGCTTGGTTTTTATCCTGTAAGGGGGTATTCTCGTCGCGCAGACGGTCCATAGGGTAGTTTACCCTCAGCGCTCGCCCATGCACAATGTGGCGGCTGACGCCGGGCGGTAAGTAAGCATGGTGACGAGCTGCGGTAATAATATCCGCAGGTTGATAAGACGGAAAAATAACCAATGCTACACACTCCTCGAAGAGGGGCCATATATCGTCAGGTTCGCGGATAGCGGTTCGATGCAACGACGCGTTCTTCTGGTAAACGGAGACAACCTCTCGGAGGACTGCATTACGTTCTTTGGTGATATTGAACGGTGTAAGCACGGACAAGACTGAGTTATCTCGAAGAGTGAACTGAGCAATTGCCGACGCATGGTACCCTTCAGAAAGTGTCAAATCCGGCAAAGCGCGAAGATGATCGAGCAGCTTGCCTGTCTGCCAATGGCTTACCACATGCGACCATGTTTCAAGCTGGACATAGCCGCTATCATAGGGGGCTACTTGAACCAGGATATGTGGGTAATTTAGCTGTTGAAACGCATAACAACGGTTGGCACCGTCGAGAATCACAAATTCGCTGTTGCTCATCGGTGCTACAATCGGCGGATTGATCATTAACGACTCGGTTTTTAAGCGCTCGATCAAAGGTTCCGATCGTTGGCTATCGTGATCTTCATGTGGATATAGAACGTTGACCGGAACAATCCGTAAATCTGGTGTTGGAGCAGCGCTCACATCTGATAACATGGTGCTTTATCTCACTTGCTACCGGCCTCATGCCGGTGGGTAATGCAGTGTAAATAGGATTTTGTATGGGTGCAACAGAACAAGGCGCTGATGCCACGGACAATCGCTGGTTAACCATTCCCCGCACACTCTGCTTTGTTGTAAATGGCGATGATATTTTACTGATGAAACGGTCGCCTCACAAACGAGTCTTTCCAAATCGCTACAATGGTCTGGGTGGTCACATCGAGCGTGATGAAGACCCACTGACCAGCGCCCGCCGCGAAATCTTAGAAGAGGCGGGCATCGCGGTTGATTCGATTGAAATGCGAGCTGTCTATAATATTGACTCTGGGGCAGCGACCGGCATCATTCTGTTTGTTTTTGTCTGAACCACATCAGAGCGAGATACACAACCTTGCGATGAGGGTAGTTTACACTGGGTCAAAATTAACGACATGATGACACTTGATCTTGTTGAGGATTTGCCGCATATTCTGCCGCGAGTCCTGAAGATGACGACCGGTGACTTGCCAATTTTTGTCCATGCCAGCTATGATGCAGAGGATGAGCTGGTCATGCGCTTCGCAGAGTATGCTACACAATGAATGACAACTCGCTAGATGTACCAGCACCACTAGAGGATACTGTTGTACAAGTCCCGCCCAGCCGCAGTTTAGTTCGGCGTTTAGGTTGTGGGCTGGGATTGGTACTGTGGGCATTGTTGTTGCTATCACCGTGTATCTTAATTACGCTGGCGGTTCGGGGCGAAATTTCAATTGATACTGGCAGCGCGCCGGAACAGCGGTTTCGCATGTGGTTAATCATGGAAGCGAACGAGCGTGGGGTAGGGCTTTCCAATGGCTGGGTAGCCAGTGCAGCAGATCCGCTATGCATCCAAACAGATGTAAAGTTTTACTTATGGGAAGGTGAGGCAGAACCAGTCAGTTTCTGTAAATGTTATGATGACGGTGATAATCCACAACTCCAAGAGATGATTACCGGCACCTGCAATGTAGAAGAGTAGTACCATGCTTGAGAATCTTTCCCCCAATACCGCTGTCTTACTGGCTGTTGGCTGTGTGCTGTTATGCGGTGTGGGCATTATCCTGGTGATTGGCCTTCAAATTATTGGCGGGTTGCTGGACATCATCGGGGGAATATTTAATATCGTCTTCGGTTTGTTTGATTTTGGCCCGCTGCCTGGTTGTGGTTGTTTCCTGACCGTGTTTATCTGTGGCGGATGCGGGTTGGCAACACTGCTCATTACCCAGGTAATGGCGACCTGTGGCACTCCTGATGCCGTGAATCTGTGTCTTTTATTTGGCCGCTGACGATCTGGCATCACTACAGAATGTTGATAGAATTAGCGTCAGGAGGGTTATGAGTTCCGTAAGAGAATTGAACGAGCGCATTCAGCAGGAATCTGGATTTATCCAGTCGATCATGACCGAAACCAATCGGATTATTGTCGGCCAGGATAAATTGCTGAATCGACTGTTAATCGCACTACTGTGTAACGGCCATATCCTGATCGAGGGCGTCCCTGGGTTGGCAAAAACTCTGGCTGTTCGCACGCTGGCGAATACAATTCATGCGGGGTTTCAGCGCATCCAGTTCACACCGGACCTGCTGCCTGCCGATCTGGTCGGCACACAGATCTATAATCCTCAATCTGGCGAGTTCACGCCGCGCCCTGGTCCCATTTTCAGCAACATCGTTCTTGCGGATGAAATTAACCGCGCACCTGCCAAAGTACAATCGGCTCTACTGGAGGCAATGGAGGAGCGCCAGGTCACACTCGGTGACCGGACGCACACATTACCGGAGCCGTTTATGGTGCTGGCGACTCAGAATCCGATAGAGCAAGAGGGGACTTATCCGCTGCCGGAGGCGCAGCTGGATCGTTTCATGATGAAAGTCATTGTGGGTTATCCCACCCGTGCTGAGGAGCGTGTCATCATGGATCGCATGTCTGGTGAAACGCCCGCGCCACCACAGGCGGTGATCAGCCCGGACGTGATTTTGCGGGCACGCCAGGTGGTGAACGGCATTTACGTCGATGAGAAGATCAAGGACTATGTGCTGGACATCATCTTCGCGACTCGCGATCCAGCAGCGAGTGGCTTAAAAGACCTGGGTACCTTAATTGAATTTGGTGCTTCGCCACGGGCTACTATTTTCCTCATCAGAGCTGCCAAAGCCCATGCTTTCCTGCGGGGTAGGGGCTATGTGACACCTGATGATGTGAAACAGATTGCTCCCGATGTGTTACGGCATCGCATTGTCATTACCTTCGAAGCGGAAGCAGAAGATGTATCGACAAGCGAAGTAATCCAACAGGTGCTTAATCGGATCGAGGTTCCTTGATGTTTAACAGCGCCGATTTACGCCGCATTCGGTTGATTGAGCTGCGCACCAAGAAACTGGTCAATGAGTCGTTCGCGGGCGCTTACCATGCGGTGTTTAAGGGGCGTGGTATCGCGTTTGACTCTGTTCGTGCTTACGAGCCGGGAGATGATGTGCGGGATATTGATTGGAATGTCACCGCACGCACGGGTCATCCGCATGTCAAACGCTATATTGAAGAACGCGAACTCACGGTCATGCTGCTGCTCGATACCAGCGCATCAATTATGTTTGGGACAGTCGAGCGTGAAAAGCGGGATCTCGCAGTGGAGTTAGGGGCCACATTGGCTTTTGCTGCGCTGAGCAACAATGATAAGGTGGGGCTAATGACGTTCAGTAATGAAGTGGAGCATTATTTGCCACCCCGTAAGGGGCGCAACCATGCCTTACGCTTGATTCGTGATTTATTGGTCGCCAAACCAGAACTATCTGGTACAAATATAACACTTGCGCTGCAAATGATCAACAAAGTGCTCAACCGCCATGCCATTATTTTTCTAATTTCCGATTTTTTATTTCCATCGAACACTTACGAGCGTGAACTGATGCGTACCAGTCAGCAGCATGATGTGATTGCCATCACCCTAAGCGACCCATTAGAATTGCGCTGGCCGGATGCCGGGTTAGTCGCTGTCCAGGATGCGGAAAGTGGTCAATCCATGTGGGTGGACAGTGCTTCACGACGATGGCGACGGGAGTTTACGCATCGCGCACGCCAGTTGCAGATGGAGCGAGATGCAGCTTTGATGCGCGCACGTGTGGACCGGATTGACCTGACGGTAAACATAGATTACGTCAAAGCCTTGAGGATGTTTTTTCAGCGTCGCGCCAGCCGTCAGTAGCCCATGAATGTATTCTTAATTATTCTCTCCACCTGGATTCTGAGCTTTCAACTACTGCCAGAACCTGAAGCAACGTTTCTACTGGAAAATGGTTCTCCATTAGTTGGGGAGCCGGTTATACTGACACTTCAGGCGGTTTTCCCAGGTGACATCGTGATTGCCGAGTGGCCTGCTCTCGATCAGGAATGGGAACAGTTCTCGATTGAAGCAATCAGTGATATGACCAGTGAAAGCCTGGGGGATGGCACAACACGTTATGAGCAGGTGTATACCCTGCGTGCCTGGTATCCTGGGGAATATAGTACCCCTGAGGTGAATATCACCTACCAGACAACGGGGGATGAAGCCAGTCATGAACTTCCTGTCGAAGCGGCATTTCTCTCTGTTCCAAGTGTGTTGGAAGGCGTGGAGCAGGCGACACTTAACCCCCTCAAGCCGCAAATCTGGTTGCCTTATATATCACCATTTGCAGTTATTGGCATAGTGCTGGCTGTGGGCGCAGTTGGTTATATGGGTTATCGCTATGCGCAGCGCCAGCGGCAGACGTTTCAACCGGAAGCAGTCGTTGAAATTCCAGGTCCACAGTCTCCAGGACAAATCGCGCTGCTTGAATTGAAACGTATTTATCAACAAAATGCACCACCGACTGTAATGATCGCGTTGGTCTCTCAATGTCTGAGAACTTACATCGAGCAGAAGCTGGGTGTCCCTGCACTTGACCTTACGAGTGATGAACTTCTAGATCGCGAGGACTTGCATTCGCAGATCGAGGGACCACAGCAGGAGACGCTGGAACGTTTATTACGACAGGCGGATCTGGTGAAATTTGCGCAGTATCAACCCACTGAGCGC
>JAIOHN010000126.1 GCA_019912985.1 Anaerolineae bacterium
GCGTATTCACGGCACGGAACTGCAGCGATTTCACAGCCCCAACCCGCCTGCCCATAATGTCTGCTGTCTCTTCCAGACTCAAACCCTGCCAGAAGCGCAAGACAAGGACCTGTTGTTGGTCTTCAGCCAGCATCCGCATGGCTTGGCGTGTACGGTCCACATCCAGTGCGCGTAACGCCTGGCCCTCGGGTTCGTCCTCAGCAGATGCGAGTACCCACTCTTCCAGTACTGCCGTCGAAACCGAAGTTTTGTAGTGATCGTGAAGCAAATTGCGCGCCACCTGAAACAACCAGCCACGCAAGCTGTGGCGCGGCCCCTTGCGATTCTGTAGGGCCGTGACGAGCTCAACAAACACCTCGCTGGCAAGATCCTCAGCGGCAGCGCGATCATCCACTCGCAAGCGAATAAAGTTATAGATGGGTGGGAAGTAACTGTCGTAAATACGCATCACAGCATCCTGATTGCCCTGGCGCGCTTGCGCCAGCAACCGGTCTTCAGCCGCGATGTCAGGAAGAACGATCAGGAACATGGATGCTTCACGATAAGATAGACCCTTTGCTATCAACTTTAGCAAGTTCCCACTCGCTGACAATTGATGACCGCACCACTCAGGAAAGTTATCATGGCGGAATCATGCTTTTCGGCAGATTATCGCTGTCGTTTGCCCTTCAAGACTGGCATTACGCACCAAGCTTACATGAAATACGTCTGTGTAGGCAGGAATAAGTTACGGTGAATATTGTGAGTCTCGGAGGATGCCTTTCAGCAAACCGCGGTGAATACACTATGGTGATAAATCATAATTCCTATATGCAAGTGAAAGTCACATAAGGGAGCCTGCCGGGAACATAGGCGACTCAATCGGGTTTACGCTTCAGCCTCGAATTCAGGAACCGGTCGGGCTTCGGCCTCGGCTTGGGTGGAGGCGATTCCGTTTTCGGCAATATCCTCAAGTAGCCAGTTCATCTCTTTAATCTCGCGGCGCTGTGCCTCGATAATCTCATCGGCAAGCTCCCGAACACGCAAATCCTCAATATTTGCATTTTCGCTCGTTAGAATAGCGATTGAGTGATGTGGAATCATGGCGCTCATGTAGGACGAGTCCCCAACAAGCGCCTGACTGCGAACAAGAAACAGTGCCGCCAGAAAAACCACCAGACTGCCTAAGTAGATAGCTAGGTTGAGCTTCTTATTGCTATACATCCCGCGCATAAAACTCAACATAATCACAGCCATCGCTGATCCCATGATAAAGGTCATATACACGCGCGTTTCGCTCCAGCGAACATGCGAAAATTCATACGTGTTTAGATACATGAACGCAAACATGACCACCATTGAAGTGGCAATCATCGCCGCGAACGTACGATAGCTGGATTTCTTTTCCTGATCCATACTTTACCTCTTAATATCATCTAAAGACCTCAATGAGCTTAACCTGTGCCTCCAGATACCAGCATGGGTCAAATGGTGGGTTTGCAAGTAGACGATCTAGCCTGAACACGAAACCTTCTTTGCGAACGATTGAGATCGAGTAATCGCATGAGCAAAGGAGATGAGGGATAAGTAAGGGAAGCGAAAAGAAGCCGGCGCATCGCCGCTTACAGATGCTGGAATTCGCCGAATTTGAACAGGATACCCACCCATTCGCCATCCGCCGGACAGTATGCAGTGGTCGCCTTTGTCTCCGGCCCTTGTATATCCAGCGTGATTTTACCTTGAAGCCGTGTGACGACCATCATCCAGTGAGAGGCAGCAATCGACGTAAACAAGCCACATTCCTCACTAGTAGCTGCTCCAGACCCTCTCCACGAAAGGAGAACCCGATTGCCTTTCCTTGAAGATGACCTTCGCCCTTTGGGCTACAGGCTCAAGATTTTGGTTGGGTTGATTTATTCGCACAGGTCAAACTGCCTT
>JAIOHN010000127.1 GCA_019912985.1 Anaerolineae bacterium
TGCTGCAAGCACATGGCGAAACCTGGCTCACCATCAACGCTCACGTCCCCCTGGATGAAAACCCGCTGGATATGCAGGATGTACTGTGCAGTGCTTTACAAGCCAAAATTGCCGAACTTCAGGCGCTATCTGAGCACCCCGACCGCAGCCGCGCACAACCCGTCAGTGTCGATTATCCGATGTCGTTCGATACCTGGCGGGACAAAATCCTGTATGCGACGGACCACATTAAGGCAGGAGAACTCAAAAAAGTGGTGCTTTCACGCGTGGCCGAGGTCCGCTTCGACCAGCGTGTAGATGTGGTCAGCGCGCTTGAGTATCTCGCCAGGGCGTATCCCGAAACCTACCGCTTCCTGTTCGAGCCGCGCCCATTTCATGCCTTCTATGGTGCGACACCGGAACTGCTGGTTAAGGTAAGCGGCCAACAAGTTGAAACAATGGCGCTGGCTGGTAGCATCCGGCGGGGGAAAACCCCTGAGGAGGATACGGCTTATGCGCAGGAGCTGCTCAACAGCGCAAAGGATCGTCATGAGCATCAGATCGTTGCTGACGAAGTCGAACGCCGACTGCAACCCCTGACCAATAATTTGCAAGTGGGCGAAACCAGTATCATGTCATTGAGCAATATTCAACACATCCATACGCCAATTCGTGCCACGCGCAAAGAAAGCAGCGGCATCCTCAGTCTGGTTGAAGCCCTTCATCCCACCCCGGCGTTGGGAGGCGAACCACGCGAGATCGCCATGGCGATGATTCAGGATTTGGAACCTGTGCCGCGAGGCTGGTATGCAGCTCCTGTGGGTTGGATTGATGAGCACATGGAAGGCCAGTTTGGTGTGGCAATTCGATCAGCAGTCGCTCAGGATAAGCGCGTATGGATGTATGCAGGCGTGGGCATCGTCGCTGCCAGTGATCCTCAGAAAGAATGGGATGAGACAGCGCTCAAGTTTCGTCCAATGCTCGATGCGCTCCAGATTAGCGACGCAGTCGAAATCCGCTGACATCGGTTGACCAGACTCAGGCTGAGGATATATGGCGAATCGCAACACGCTTTATGCCGAAATATTTGTAGACGAACTGGTTCGTGCCGGGTTGAAGCATGTTGTGCTGGCACCAGGGTCGCGCAATACCGCGCTGGTGCTGGCCTTCGCCCAGCATGATGCGATCAAAAAGCACTCGCATCTTGATGAGCGCAGTGCAGCTTTTTATGCACTTGGGATTGCCCTGGCAACCGATGAACCGGTCGCCATCGTGTGTACATCCGGCACAGCCGCTGCAAACTTCTTCCCGGCAATTGTCGAGGCGCATCAATCGTGTGTACCGCTGCTCGTGCTCACAGCCGATCGCCCGCCGGAGCTACGGCACAGCGGAGCCAACCAGACCATCGATCAGATCAAGCTATATGGTGATTACGCACTCTGGTTTGTGGATGCCGCCCTGCCAGAAGGAGATCCGCCAGCAGTTGCCATTCGCAACCTGCGTACTTTAGCCAACCGTGCTTTTGCAAAGGCCAACGGACTCCGCAAAGGGGTTGTCCATGTCAATCTACCTTTTCGGAAACCGCTGGAACCGACACCTGTTGAGGGTGATCAACTTGATGTGGCAGCCAATCCCTACCCTACGTATCGCCCTTTCACGAGTATCACTCAGGGTGTGCTGGAACCAAGTCGCGATCAAATCCAATCCCTGCTCACTGCCATCACCGAGTCGCCGAAAGGCCTCATAGTCTGCGGCCCCAACACGACCAAAAGCGACGCACAGCCATACTATCGGCTGTCGCAAGTCACGGGCTACCCCCTGCTTGCCGAACCGACTTCAGGCTTACGATTTGGGGAGCAAGCACCGCAGACAACAATCAGTAGTTACAATAACTTCCCACTCAAAGGTGAGCTTCTCGCTGCCGATCTCATCATCCAGTTTGGTGATGTGCCAACCTCCAATGCGTTGTTAACCTACTTGAGCGATGTGCGCCCCAAGCATCGCATTCTCATCACCGGAAATGGTGAATGGCGCGATGACAAGCATACTCTCAGCGCAATGATCGGCGCGGACCCCGTTCAAACGATCAACCGCCTGACCGAGTCGTTGCAAGAACTCAAGGCAGCGCAGAGTTTTATACCAAATGCCGCATGGCAAACTCGTATCCAGGATATGGAAAAGACAAGCTGGGCGGTGCTTGACAAGGCAATGCACGAAAGTGAGTACTTTGATGGCAACGTCATCTACGATGTCGTTGACCTCATACCCAATTACAGCAGCCTTTTCACTGGGAACAGCCTGCCAATCCGCAACCTTGACCAGTTCGGTAAGCCCTCAAGCAAGCAGATTAATGCCTATGCCAATCGTGGCGCATCAGGCATTGACGGCAATATCTCCACTGCGTTGGGAATCGGCGCAGCAAACCCGGATCGACCACTGATTGCTATCGTTGGGGATGTGACCTTTTACCACGATATGAACGGCCTGCTGGCCGTCCAGCGCTGCGGTGTTCCGGTAACGATTGTGCTGTTGAACAACAATGGCGGCGGTATCTTCCACCGGCTTCCGATCAAGGATTATGATCCCACTTTTACCGATTATTTCCTGACGCCGCACAACCTCGATTTTTCACATGCGGCCCGACTCTACGGATTGGAGTATCACTGCATCACCTCGCGCGAGGATTTCCGCCATACGTTTAGTGAGCGCGTATGTTCCGGTCAATCCACTATTATTGAGGTGCGAACGGATGCCCGCCAGGATTTCGCCCGGCGGCAGGCAATTATGCAGCAGATACAGGCCCAACTTCATGATCAGGGCCTTTCATAGATACAGAACAGGAGACACACTATGGTGACTACCAAAGAAGAACAGGCAAAGATTACCACCGCAGACCTGATGAAACTTGCTGACTGGCAGGAAGTCAAAACCTACGAGGATATTACCTACCACAAAGCAGAGGGTATCGCTCGTATCGCTTTTGACCGACCCGACATCCGCAATGCGTTTCGCCCCAAGACAATCGATGAAATGACGGAGGCACTGCTGGACGCCTGGTATGACAGTCAGGTCGGCGTTGTCTGGATTACCGCCAACGGCCCTTCCTCAAAAGATGGTGTCTGGTCTTTCTGTGCTGGTGGTGATCAATCAGTACGCGGTCAGGCAGGGTACGTTGGTGATGATGGCATGGCTCGCCTCAATGTTTTGCAGCTTCAGCGCTATATCCGCAATATACCCAAACCTGTGATTGCGGTGATACCGGGTTTTGCCATTGGTGGTGGTCATGTACTCCATGTCTGTTGTGATCTCAGCATCAGCAGCGATAATGCAATCTATGGTCAAACCGGCCCTATCGTCGGCAGCTTCGATGCGGGTTTCGGCTCGGCTTATCTGGCTTCACACATCGGCCAGAAAAAAGCCCGTGAAATCTGGTTTCTCTGCCGTCAGTATTCAGCGGAAGAAGCTGAACAGATGGGAATGGTCAACACAGTGGTACCGCTCAAAGACCTTGAGGCCGAAGCCTTACAGTGGTCGCGCGAGATTTTGACCAAGTCCCCCATCGCACTGCGCTTTATCAAAGCAGGTTTAAACGCCGAGCTGGATGGACAGGCCGGAGTACAAGTGTTAGCCGGTGATGCAACAATGCTTTATTACATGACCGAGGAAGGCAGCGAGGGCAAGAACGCATTCCTTGAGAAGCGTAAACCAGACTTCAGCAAATTCCCGCGTCGCCCCTGAGCATCATCAGCGAGATCTCACCCATGCAAGATTGGCTTTGCGCGCGCAAAAATGCCAGCCCTGACAAGGTTTTCCTGATCGCTGGCAGTGATTCGGTGACTTTTGCTCAGCTTGATCGGCTGGCAGATGATTACGCACACAGTCTACAAACCCAAGTGTCCATTAAACCTGGAGATCGCATGGCAATCTTGCTACCTGCAGGTATCCCCCAGGTGGCCGTTCTGTTTGCATTAATGCGCTTGAATGCGATTATTGTGCCGCTGAATACCCGACTCACCGCTGAAGAACTCCAATGGCAGGTACGTAATACCGCCTGCTGCTTGATCATTTGTGCAAGCGAAAACCGGGCGCAAGCAATCCAATTCGCAGATGAAGGCTGTCAGGTTCTCTCAGTAGAAGAAATCACCCAAAACATGCTTACAGATGTCCGACCTGCCGCGCTTGCAGATCAGGTTGATCTCGATGCGGCATTTGCAATCGTGCATACTTCTGGTACCAGCGGGCAACCTAAAGGCGCTGTATTAACCTATGGCAACGTGTTTTACAGCGCTTTAGCCAGCGCTTATCAGATCGGCCATCTGCCTGATGACCGATGGTTATGTGTGCTGCCACTGTATCATGTTGGGGGACTCAGTATCATCATCCGAGCGGTCCTGTACGGGATCACGGTAGATTTGCGCACTCGCTTTGATGTGGATGAGATCAATCGTGCACTGACTTTTACGGACACGACGCTTGTGTCGCTTGTGCCAACCATGCTGTATCGGCTGCTCGAAGCTCGCCAACAACCGTGGAATCCCAAACTG
>JAIOHN010000128.1 GCA_019912985.1 Anaerolineae bacterium
AACCCGCGACCGGGTATTTTACACCGGCACCCTGCCCAGGCCGGAAGATGTCGCAGACCGGGCCAAGCTGGAAGCCTTTCGCTGTCCCCGCTGCGGGGCGGATGTGCATCCGCTGAACTGGACGGAACACCAGCGGCAGCAGCACGGGGATGACCCCACCCTCACGATTGAAGAAGCCTACCCCAACCGCCCGATCGTGGTGATTGATCCTGAATTCCAGGACCTGATTCCGACGCTGAGCGCTGACGAATACCAGGCGCTGGAAGCGAGCATCCTGGAAGAGGGTTGTCGGGATGCGCTGGTGCTGTGGGAAGGCACGCACATCCTGGTGGACGGGCATAACCGCTTCCGCATCTGCCGTGAACATGGTGTGGGCTTCAGTATCCTCTACCGCTCGTTTGAGAGCCGGGACGATGTGATTGTGTGGATGATCCACAACCAGCTGGCCCGGCGGAATATCTCGACCTTCGTGCGGTCCGAGCTGGCGCTGCGGATGGAACACGCGATCGCAGCGAAGGCAAAAGAGAACCTTGTTACTTCAACCGGTGGAGCCAATCCCCAGCCTTTGCAAAATTTAGCAAAGGCGGAACCCGTTCACACCCGTCAGACCATTGCCGATGCTGCCGAAGTCTCACATGAGACGCTGCGCAAAGTGAAATACGTCAGCGAGCACGCGCCGGACCCCATCAAGCAGAAAGCGCGGGCGGGCGGGCTGAGCACGCACCGGGCGTATGAACTGACCAAAGCGATGGAAGATGCCCCGGCTGCCGTCGTCGAGACGGTGCTGAAGGATGCGATTGACGACCCGAAAAAGGTCCAGCAGCTGAAGACCCAGCACGTCGAAGCCGCCCGGCGCAAGGCTGCCGCCGCGACTCCCCACCCCACTGGACGCTATCACTGCATCGTCATCGATCCACCGTGGCCGATGCGGAAGATCGAGCGCAAGGTGCGCCCGAAACAGGGCCCCACCCTGGATTATCCCACGATGACGCTGGACGAGATCGCCGCGCTGCCGGTGCCTGAGCTGGCAGATGAGGACGGCTGTCACCTGTATCTATGGGTGACCCAGAAGTATCTGCCTGAAGGGCTGAAGCTGATGGAAGCATGGGGCTTCAAGTACCAGTGTGTGTTTACGTGGGAAAAGCCCACGGGCATCACCCCTTACTCATGGATGTACAACAGCGAGCTGGTGCTGTTTGGCCGCCGGGGCAATCTCAACCTGCTGCGCAATGGGCTGAAGCTGACCTTCAGCGCGTCGACGCAGGGGCACTCGGCCAAGCCGGATGTCTTCTACGACGAGCGTGTGATCCCGGCCAGCCCGGGGCCACGGCTTGAGATGTTCGCCCGGAAAGCGCATGCGGGCTTTGTGTCCTGGGGGTATGAAGCAAACTCATGAATCTACGACTGGATGTTCGTCAGGACTGGGACTGGAGTGACCGCTATCTGCGCGAGGTGACCGAAATCCTCTCGCTGCATGCGCCGCTGATGTTCCGTGTGGTGCCCGCCACGGTGAAGCAGGATACCCGGCAGGCGACCGATATGGTCGTGAGCTTCGAGGGCCTGCGGATGATTGCCGTGCGCATCCGCAGGCAGGTCTACGGCTATCGCGATCTGACGCTGCGCACGGTGCGCTGGAACGGCGTGACAACCGAGCTGGAGAAGATCATGGCAGGCTATGGCGATTATTACCTGTACGGGTGGACCCGGGATGATCTGATTGTCGAATGGATGCTGGTGGACCTGCGGCGACTGCGCGAGAGCGGCCTGCTCATCCGGCATTGGGATGTGATTCACAACCAGGACCAACAAACTGGATTTATTGCGATCCCTTATTCCGCTTTGAAAGCCTGCGGCTGCGTGATGGCCGCGCATGTGGAAGGCAAAGACCGATGATTATTCCCTTACTGAGCGCGCCGCAAACCTCGGTGCGCATGAAGCTCACTTACAAAAGTGTCCACTGCGATGTGTACCAGCTGGCGGTGGGTGATGTGCTGCGACAGCGCATTTTCGACCCGAGCAAAGTCTTTGATCCGCTTGGGTTCAATTACTACTGGCGGATCGCGGCGATCAGCCGGGTGGTGTGTGTGCCACCGTACGTGGACGATCGCGGCTATGCACAGCGCGGCGAGATGTATCGCGAATGCTGGCGGCAGCGGGTGGATAACGGTGCGATTGATGTCTGGATTTTGAAGGTCGGGCAACCGGTGCTGTATGAGGTGTTTGGCGGCCCCAAACTGGTGGCTGCGAATCGCAACCCGGCCCTGGTGCAGCTGTGCGGCCCGAACCGGATCTGGAAAGGAACAACCCATGGAAGACTTTGAGACGACCGCACGATCGCTGGAACCACAGGTGCGACCGGCGCTGCGCCGGAAGTATGGCAAGGATTTGCGCACTTACTTCCGGCAGCTTGGCAAGTTCTACGACGAATGGTACGACGCGCCCACCTGGGAAGCCTGTTCAAGGGTGTGCGTGAAGTGGCTGCGAAAGGCGAAGGTGTGATGAGACCGCTTACTCCCAATCAACTCAAGACCCGGGTTCTGCGGGCATTCCGGGCCTACCGGCGCGCTGAAGAGAAAGCGAACCATTTCTTCGATCAGTACCAGGCGCACCTCTACCTGAATCCCCAGATGGCTGAGCAGGAAAGACTGCTCTATATCCAGTGGAGTAATCGCAAGCTGCGGATTGCTGAGGTCATGGAACGGCTGACTGCGCCCGAGGCGGTGACGGAATGAGCAAACAATCTTTAGACGGCCAGCAGATCACCTCAGAACGTGTCGAGCCATGTTATTTCGCCATGATTCCCAAGATGGCGATCATTGATCTTGGCCCATATGAGCTGGCACTCTACTGCAATTACAAACAAACGGCCAGTGATTCTGAAGGTGGTCAATGCTACAAAGCCAACAAGACCCTCGCGACTGAAACTGGGATGAGCGTGTCGAAACTGAAGAAAGCTCGCGAGTCCCTTATGGCAAAGGGTTACATCACCGTCACTGAGAATCGTGACCCAGAGACTGGCATTATCAACCAACCACCGATCGTTAAGGTGGTGGATATTTGGGCAGTCAATCGCAAGCGTTTTGCTCAGGGGGGCGGTTCTGTGGTGACTGGGGGCGGGCGTGAGAAAACCACCCCCCTGGGTTTCTTGCGACCGGGGGTGGGCGTGAGAAAACACCAAAGAATAACCCTTAAAGAAAAACCTACCCAAGAAAAACCAGAGGAAGAAGATTCTTCTGCTGCGGTGGCAAAAGTCAGTCAGGTTTATGAGCAAAACATCGGCACACTCACACCGATGATTGCGGACAGCATCAAGGACTGGTGCCAGGATATGCCGTCGGATTGGATTGTCGAGGCGGTCCAAATAGCCGTCGAGCAAAACAAACGTTCATGGGCATACATCACTAAAATTCTTGGCCGCTGGCACCGTGAAGGCAAAGACAATGGCCGGGGCAAAGCGAAACCGAAACCTGCCCCCACCCCACCACCAAGCTCATCGGTGGCTACGATGGAACCGCTGACGCCAGAAGAAGCTGAGAAGCGCAAGCAGGATATTGCTGTGCTTAAGAAATCATTGGAAGGACATATTGGATGATTGATAGTCAACGAATTCCCTATAGCCAGGAAGCTGAAGAATCCTGTCTGGGCGCATTGCTTACAAATCCGTCATTGCTGCCACTCCTGGAATCCATAATCCAGCCCGATAGTTATTTCTTGCTGCGCCACAGGCATATCGCCAAGGCAATCCAGCGTACTGCCGATCGCGATGGGGATTACGATTACCTGACCGTCGCCCAGGCGCTCAAAGAGCAGGGCAAACTTGATGAGGTGGGTGGGCAAAGTTACTTGCTTTACCTGGTGAATAACACCCCCTCGACTGCCAATGCTGAAATTTACGCTCATATCGTGCAGCGGGCTGCGATCCGCCGCAAATTACTGGTGGCTGGCGATGCGATTAAGGCACTGGCGCTCAAAGAAGATATGGATGTTGAGCAGGTGCTTAGCGAAGCCGAGTCAGAAATGAATAAGGTGCGGCAGGAAAGCATCAGCAATGATGAGACTGGCGTGGGCGTCCTGCTTAGTCAGCGATTGGCGTTTGTACAGGAACGGGTTGAAAACCCATCGCTACTGCCCGGTTTACCCGTGGGACTGAAGGGGTTAGACAACCTGCTCGGCGGGTTTCAACGCAGTGACCTGATTGTCATCGCCGGGCCACGTGGCGTCGGTAAAACCGCGTTGATGCTGACGATGCTTCACTACCTCAGTAGGCATGTTGGCACAGGAATGATCTCGCTGGAAATGGGCGCGGAGCAGCTGGTGGATCGTCTCATCTCGATAGAGAGCAGTTTAAATCTTCAGCAGGTGCGGTTTGGTAATTTCAAGCCGGATTCGCAGCAGTGGACTCGTTATGTCGAGGCGGTTGGCAGGGTGAATAAGCACCAATTTCGATTGTTTGACCGCCCGGCCACGCCAGAAATCATTCGCGCGAAGGCGCTGCAATGGCGACGTGAGACTGCACTCAGTGCCTTGTTTGTGGATTACCTGCAAATCATCACCAGCAACGGTCAATTTCGGGGCCAGCGCACTCAGGAAGTGGGTTATTTCTCACGATCACTAAAGGGACTGGCGAAAGAGCTTCACTGCCCGGTGATTGCTGGTGCCCAACTGAGCCGTGAAGGGGTGCGGGGTGAACCCGAACTGCACCACTTACGCGAGAGCGGTGACATTGAAAATGACGCCGATGTGGTCATTCTCTTGTGGGCCCCGGATGAGCATGATCCGAACTGGATTCGGGCGAAAATTGCCAAGCATCGTAATGGGCCTACCGGGGCGATTGATCTATGGTTTGAACGAGATTGCGTGCGTTACCGCGATGCCCGCCGGATGGATCTGGAGGCTGTGGTATGAACAAGCAGGATGAGAACGGGATTGAATGGCGCGATGTGCCGGGCTATGAAGAACTTTATCAAGTCAGTTCTGACGGCCAAGTAAAACGATTAGCGGGCGAACGATGCCATAAGGAACGTCTCTTGAAGCCAGCTCAGTATCGCAATGGATACACCTTTGTCACGCTCAGCAAAGCTGGAAAAACCAGGTCAATTCAAATCCATCAACTTGTCTGTTGGGCGTTCGTTGGTGAGCAAGGTGACTTCTGGGTGAACCACAAGAACGGGATCAAAGATGATAATCGCCTTGAAAACCTCGAATATGTAACTCCTGGCGGGAATAACAGACATGCGTATGACACTGGTTTACGTCATCGGCCCCTGGGTAGCAAAAACCCTCGTTCGAAACTGACAGAAGATGATGTATGGATGATTCGTATGGCAATCGCGCATTGTTATGAGGAACTTGGTGGCATTGCCGGAATTGCAAAGGTAATGGAGGTTTCTAAAACCACCATTGTGGAAATCAAAAACGGAAACTCATGGTCGCATTTGGAGGTGTATCCGTGAATAAGCAAAACCCACCGCATGGGATCGAGTGGACAAGGGTATGGGGACGCAATGGCTATACCTGGAACCCCATCGTTGGTTGCAACCATGGCTGTAAGTGGCAAATGCCAAACGGCGAGATCGCTGCGTGTTATGCAGAAACACTTGTCGAGACACGTCTTCAAGATGTTTACACCAAAGGTTTCGCTACCCACTATTGGTTTGAAAAAAGGTTGCAAGCACCTTTGAAAGTCAAAAAGGGTGCAGGTATTTTCATTGGTTCAATTGCCGATCTTATGGGGCGTGAAGTGCCTGCTGAGCAGGTCCAGGCGGTGCTGGATGTCTGCCGTGAAGCGGAACAGCATATCTTCTTCCTGCTGACCAAAAATGCGCCTCGACTGCGGAAGTTCAACTTCCCGGCCAATGTGTGGGTTGGTGTATCGTCGCCGCCGGATTGGTATCGAGGCAAGCAGCTGAACGGCTGGCAGCGGTCGGCCATGCTGCAAACCTCGCTCAAAGCATTGCGTGACATCGATGCCCGGGTGAAGTGGATGTCATTTGAACCGCTTTCGTGGAATGTCTCACATTTCCTGTGGGGGTATCCCGATGTGCTGGATTGGGCGGTGATCGGTGCAGCATCCAATGGGAAACAGTTGTTCCCGCCGGATGAGAAGCACTTCCGTGATCTGATGTCCTTTTTGAATCTCAAGCATATCCCGGTGTTTTTCAAAGGCAATCTGCGCAGTCTTCCGATCGCCGCGCAGAACTGGCGTGAGGACTTCCCACCGCAATATGAGACAGTCGCTCAGGGGAAGTTGTTCTGATGACCAACTATGACGGTTCCTCTCTGATCTATCCCGTGACGGCGAACATGATCCTTGCGGCACGGCAGCGTTTTTCTTCTCAGCTGGACCGGTTACGCAGGATGGCCTACGAGATGGATCACGAAACTTACTGGGCGCAGCGCGTGGCGATTGAGAATGAATATCGAGATGCGTGCATGAAGGCCGACCAAGTGTACGAAAAATGGCTGAAAAAGCGCCAGGCTGGCTTGTGTGAGAGGTTGCCCTGATGCCACACGAAACGATTGACGACTGGGAAAGCGAACTCTGCAGCCTGGATGAATTGAAGCCACCCTGCCAGCGCTGGTACGGCATTTACCGAGTGCAGCGCACAAAGGCTTATTACCAGGTCTTTGTGCATGGACCGGGCAAGCCTGCACGGATCCTGTTTGAGTGTCCGAACCTCGCCGCCTCGCGTTACCAGTGCGCGGCCTGGCTATTCACTATGGGAGTCAGTACCGCTTATGCAACCCTTACCTGTCCCGAACAGTCCACTGGTGACCTTGCGGGTTAAAGGGCACGGCGCGAATGCCGGGCCGGTGGGCATTGTGGTGAGCACCTGCGCGGGCAGCTTCGCGCTGGATTGTGAAGACGAATTAGCAGCAGCACTATCAACTGATCGAAAGGATACGGCAATGAATTCTGAAGATAGCAACGGCAACACCTTTGATATGTGGGCCATCGTCGAGCTGATGGGACACAACCGCATCGCAGGCAGAGTCAGCGAACAAACGATCGCCGGGCAAGCTTTTCTGCGGGTTGATGTACCCAAGTCGGAACGGCAGCCTGCTTACAGCAAGTTCTTCAGTGGGTCGGCGATCTATGCCATCACCCCAAGCAACGAGGAGACCGTTACGCTGGCCGCGCAGCGCCTGGATGTGCGCCCGGTGGATCCGTGGGTTGTACCAGTGGCATCGCCTGTCCTGGTGGAAAAGATCCAGGAACCGGACGACGAAGACGAGGATGAATCACTCTTTTAGCGGGGTCGATATGAAACTATCCACAAACCGTGAAGATTATCCGGCAGATGAGCCGGGGGGAACCTATTACCAGTGCGATGATTGCGGTGGTTGGGTTGCG
>JAIOHN010000129.1 GCA_019912985.1 Anaerolineae bacterium
ATCGTGGGTGCCCACCCCCGCGAATCGCCGCCGTGCAAACGCTGTGGCGGTGATCGACAGCAAAGTGCAGTCGATGATCAATCAACGGCGTGCGACTGGTGAGGACAAAGGCGATCTGCTGTCGATGCTGCTGCTCTCGGAAAACGAAGAGGACGGCACACGGATGAACGATAAGCAGGTTCGGGATGAGGCGATGACCTTGTTCCTGGCAGGCCACGAAACGACAGCCAATGCGTTGTCGTGGGCGTTATACCTGATCGCGCAGCATCCAGAAGTTGAAGCGAAGCTGATCGAAGAAGTAGACCGTGTTCTGGGCAGGCGTGCAGCGACCGTCAGCGATCTACGCCAGCTCACTTATACCGACATGGTGATTAAAGAAGCGATGCGCCTCTATCCGCCAGCCTGGATTTTCACGCGAATGGCGCTGGAAGACTTCGAGTTGGGCATGTATACCATCCCCAAAGGCAGCATTATCCTCATGAGCCCCTACGCCATGCACCGTCACCCGGATTACTGGGAGCACCCAACGGAATTTCAGCCGGAGCGCTTCCATGCCGGATGGGAAAACGAAGTGCCGAAATATGCCTACGTCCCCTTCGGTGGCGGGCCACGCATCTGCATTGGCAACAGCTTCGCCACCATGGAAGCCAACCTGGTGCTGGCAACCATTATGCAGCACAGCACGCTGTCGCTGGTCCCCAACCGCACGACGACGCCGGAACCGCTGATCACGCTGCGACCAAACCCCGGCATTGATATGCAGATCAAGCTGCGCGACGCAGTACCCGCTTAACAATCCGCACAACCCATCTGACAAACGGCCACCACGCTATAGCGGTGGTCGTTTGTTTTGGGTATTGTAATATCATGACTGAGAAAAGGGGATTTTGGACACAGCTCATGCAGCGCCTGTGGCGTTTTGCAGGCGGTGTAAGCATCCGGGTCAAGGTTCTGGGTATCGTCGTCGGGGTGATTATCCTGCTAGGCGTGTCCGTGACCCTGCAAATGCGTGCTGCCCTTTCGACCACGCTGCATTCCGAGCTGGATACAGAAGGTCAGGCGCTTGCTGATCGCATGGCGCAGCAAGTGCGTCCCCTACTGGCGATTGGCAATATAGATGGTGTGGTCAGCCTGATGCAAGAACAGCAGGAACATTACGCCAACGACACACACAACACCAAAATTGCCTATATTATCCTTACTGACAGCGAAGGCCGACTGGTCGCTTCGATTTCCAACGAACGCCAGGATGAAGAACTGCATGTGGTGAACAGCACCGTCAGCACCACCCAGGGGCAGCTTCAGATCGGGTTGACTCAGGATAACCTGCAAGAAATCGTGAACACCGTCACCTGGCGCTTAGTCTCGACCACCTTAATCATGATTGCGCTGGGTTTTGGCGCGTCCTTTTTCCTGACATGGATTCTGACACGCCCAATTCTCGATCTGGTCTCAGCGACGGAATCGGTTGCACAGGGCAATTTCAGCCGCCGTGTCCCGCGCTGGGCGGATGACGAAATCGGTGATCTGGCTGATGCTTTCAACAACATGACCGAAGCACTGGCACAGGCCGAACGTGAGCAAGTTGAACGCGAGCAACTGCGATCACAATATATCAGTGGCGTTATCGTGGCGCAGGAGGGCGAACGTCAGCGCATTGCCCGCGAACTGCATGACAGCACCAGCCAATCACTTACCTCACTGCTGGTGGGCCTGCAAAACCTGAAGCAAACTCAAGACCCTGATGAGATGATCGAACGGATTGATGAGCTGCGGCATGTCATCGGCGAAACACTGGACGATGTGCGCAACATGGCCTGGCAGCTGCGCCCCAGTGCGCTGGATGATCTGGGCCTGGTCAGCGCGCTGCAACGCTTTATCAGCGATTATCAGCAGCGCTATGGTATTCAGGTCGATTTTGCAATGAAGGGCCTCAATGGGCGGCTGCCCCTGGAAATGGAAACCAGCATTTACCGGATCATTCAGGAAGGGTTGACGAATATCGCGCGCTATGCTCAGAGCGAAACGGCCAGCGTCTTGATCGACCAACGCCAGCAGAAAATCCGCCTGATTATCGAGGACAACGGTATTGGCTTTGATCCTGATACCGTCATGAACAAGCGCAGTCTCGGCTTGCAGGGCATTCGTGAGCGGGCGGCGTTGTTTGGCGGCACATTGACGATTGAATCTCAGGCCGGACATGGTGCCAGCCTGTTTGTCGAAATCCCGCTAGAAGGGGATGTCGTTCATGCAAATTCAGCTTGAAGCCCAACCTGATCCAGCTGACCGCGATTTTATCCACCAGCAAATCAGGCAGTTTAATAATCTGGTTTCTCCGCAGCATCTGGCAGCGCGTGAACCGGGGGTTATCCAGCCACTATGTATCTTTATCCACGACGATATGGGGCAAATTGTGGGCGGGCTAACCGCCGACACTTACTGGAACTGGCTGGATATTGATGATTTCTGGATTCAGGAGACGCTGCGGCGGCAGGGATTCGGGCAAAAATTGCTGACGATGGCTGAGGCGGAAGCACGGCGGCGCGGCTGCTGGCGCGCGCAGCTCAAGACATTTGATTTTCAGGCGCGTGATTTCTACGCCCGCTTTGGCTATCGGGTTGTGGGTGTGATGGAAGATTATCCACCGGGTGGGGCATTTTATTGGATGCGAAAAGATTTCGAGGAATGAACTGATGATTCGTGTAATTTTGGCCGACGATCACGCCGTACTCCGTTCCGGGCTGCGTCTGCTGATCGACAATCAGCCCGATATGACTGTCGTTGGCGAAGCTGGCGATGGCGCAGAAGCCCTTGCCAAAGCCCAGGACTCACAGCCTGACCTCATTCTGCTGGATTTGAACATGCCGGGGCTGGATGGCCTCTCTGCCCTGCCAAAGCTCAAAGAAGCGGTTCCGCAGTGCCGCATCCTGATTCTGACCATGCATGATGATACCAGTTATCTTCAGGAAGCGCTGCGCGGCGGCGCGGCAGGTTATGTGCTCAAAAAAGCGGTCGATAGTGAACTGCTGCTCGCGATTCGCGCTGTGATGCGCGGCGAAACCTATGTTCACTCTGCCATGACCGGCAAGCTGCTGCAAAACGTCATGCCAGAGGCCAACACCGCCCCCACCGATACCAACCCCTGGAAAACCCTCTCAGAGCGCGAACATGATGTGCTGCGGCTGGTCGCGCTCGGTTATACCAATGCCGAAATTGCCGACGAGCTGTTCCTCAGCGTCAAGACGGTGGAGACCTATCGGGCACGCGGCATGGAAAAGCTCGACCTGCAAACCCGCGCACAACTGGTGAAATCCGCCCTCCAACACAATGTTCTGGATGAAGATGCCTAGCGTGGGGGAAACCCTGACACAGGTACACTCAAAAGCCTGACAAATCGGGCTTTGATATAGGGTTTTGCCTGCTACAAAGCTCCCTGGAAAAGTCATAAGATGTAGACAATCAAGTTTAAGAAAGTTCAATGACTTCCAAGGGGAAAAGAAATGAACGCTTTACTTAGTCGTAAACAGGTTCGCGTGATCGAAGAACCCGGTATTGTGAAATTTTTACTCAGTGATAATCGTGCATCTATTCTCTGGCTGTTTGTCCGCGTATGGCTGGGCTATCAGTGGATCGAAGCTGCTTCACACAAGATTGGTAATCCGGCCTGGGTGGAAACGGGTGATGCGTTAAAGGGATTTTGGACAAGTGCTGTAGCAATTCCGGAAACGGGCCGCGCGCCCATTTCATTTGATTGGTACCGGAGCTTCATCCAGGGGCTGCTGGATGCTCAAGCCTACACCTGGTTCGCTAAAGTGATTGCTTATGGTGAACTCCTGGTTGGTATCGCCCTTATTCTGGGCATTTTCGTCGGCATCGCCGCGTTCTCCAGTGGTTTGATGAACTGGAACTTCATGATGGCCGGTTCTGCCAGCAGCAATCCGCTGCTCTTCGTAGCCGCTGTCGGCCTGGTCCTGGCCTGGAAAGTTGCCGGATACATCGGTCTGGATTACTTCGCGCTCAACTTCCTCGGCACACCGTGGAGCCGAGATAAATTTATCGAGAATTCTGAGGAACAACTCGAAGTTCCCGATCTCGCTCCGGCAGCCGGTGACTAATCCTCACCTCCCGCTTCTCAAAGCTTTATCGAAAACCGGGGCCTCACCCGGTTTTTGATTCCCCGCTGACAAGATCACAAGGCAAGCCTAAAATAGAGGGGCCTGGATTGAGAAAAGGTCATTTCCAATGCTCCGGTTTTTAATGCGCGGTGCCATTTACATTGTTTTTGCCGTGGTGGTCGTAGTCGGTTGGCTGATGAAAAGACGTGCCAAACCAACCAGCACGCCGAATGATCACAGCAATGAAGCGATTGAAAACCCGCTTGAAGCGCTGCACCATCCGAACTGGCAGATGCGGGTGCGGGCGATTGCGCTTTTGAGCCAGAACACCGACTCTGACACGCTGATGCAGCTCATGCCAATGCTGCGTGATTCTGACAGCGATGTACGGGATGCCGCTGTCGAGGCGATCAGCCACTTTGGAGAAGCCACTATCCAGCCACTTCAGAGGTTGTTAAGCGAGGGCTGGCTGGACACGCGTGAGGCAGTCGTCCGCACGCTGGCGCTGATTGGCGGTGCAGCGGCTGTTCCCCCACTGGTCCAGGCGTTGGATGATGAAAGTGCGTGGGTGCGGGTGCCGGCAGCGCGAGCATTGGGGCAAATCGGCAGTACGGCGGCGGTCCCTGCCCTGGTGCAGCATCTGAGTGACCCACATGAGGATGTGCAGGCGGCAGTACGTCACGCGCTCAAACAAATCGCCACGCCTGAAGCCCTGGCCGCCCTGCATCCGCCGTCGGAGAATGGCTATCACAAGTAATACGCCATCACCAGCGCATCCACATAGATACCGCCCTCGTCGACCAGATAGTAAGCATCATGGCGGTATCCTTCGATCGAGAAGCCCATCCGCGAATAGAGGCGAATCGCGCCATCATTACGTGCCAGCACTTCCAGCTCGATTCGCTTGAGGGTTGGCTGCGTATGCGCCCACTCCAGCGCATAGCGCATCAGCCCGCTGCCGATCCCTGCGCCGCGATAATCCGGGTGAACATTGATGTGAAGCTCGGTCACATGCGGCTGATAAGCGGACTTATGCCCCTCACACTGCACGATCCCAACAATCTGCCTGTTGGCTCTGGCAATGCACATCAGCGAGTTTTCGCGCGTGGCATATTTGCGAATCAGGGCCAGCATTTCAACGTGATCCTGCGGGATCAAGCCCCGGCGCACGCTGGTGTTATTCAACGGTTCATCCGTGAGTGTCTGAAAATACACCTGCAGATCACGCGCATCCGCCTCACTGGCACGATGGACCGCATATTTCGTTATAGGAACTGCTGGATTTAACATGACACACCTCGTTTTTACATGACCAAGATCAGGGTAGCAGTAATCCCGGCGGTCTGTCATTCAACTGAAGTTAGATCATGGGGGTTAGACGGGGCGCTTTACGGGTCACTAACCCTTACGGCAATTCTCCCATTGACGAAAGCGTATGCCGTTCCGTATAGTATGAGCATGTTCAAAAATAACGTGGCCCAAGTCCTCTAAGCCAGGAACCGGACAACCTGGCGCTGCTCCTCTCCACTCATCTCAATTACTGATTGAGGCGGGTGTCTGATTTGTATTGTCCTCCGCATTTCACAAACTCATACTGATATGCTCAAGCTACTGAGCAGCGTAATCTCACAAGGACATTTGCCGTGTTAAACTCCGCAACACCCTATTCACGTCCATTGGACAACGGACTGATTCTCAAATCCATTGCTGATGCACAGGATGCAGAACGCATTGTGGCCTTCAACGGCCATATTTTTGGTGATGGCGTGGCTGCCATGACCCGCTCGCTAATTTTCCATCACCCAGCCAGCAAACCGGAGTACTGGCTCTTTATTGAAGACGAAACCACGGGACAGGTTGTTTCGTCACTGGCGCTTATCCCGTGGCAGTGGCGCTATGAGGACATCACGCTCAAGGCAGGCGAGATGGCAATCGTCGGCACGCTGGAAGCCTATCGCAACCGGGGACTGATACGGGCGCAGGTGGCGCACTTTCAGGAACTGCTGCGGGATGATGAATTTGACCTCAGCCAGATTCAGGGAATCCCTTACTTTTACCGGCAGTTCGGTTATGAATATGCCCTGCCACTGGAACCACAGTGGCAGATCGAACTTCGCAATATCCCGGATCAATCAGAGGAAGCAAAGGGGTTATACCACTTTCGCCGGGCCACGTTGGAGGATGTACCAACCTTGATGCGTCTGTACGATGAGGCCAACGCCCCCTTGCAGATAAGCACCGTGCGCAACGAAGCGGTCTGGCATTTTATGCTCTCACACACAGCCGACAGCGAACTCGACGGTGAAATCTGGTTGATGCTGGATGCAGGTGACGCCATCGTGGGCTACTGGCGCATCGCGCTGGATGGTTTCGGCACGGGGCTGATCGTCAGCGAAACCTCACGCCTGAAAGCCGAGCAATCGCAATGGCTGCTGGGCTGGCTCAATACCACTGCCATCGAACGTGATAAGCCTTACGTGCGGTTTAACCTGCCCGTCACGAATGATTTACTTACCCTGGCACAGTGCTTCGGCGCATACGATACCCACACCTACGCCTGGCAAATTCACCTGGTTGATCCCACAAAGCTGCTGCGTAAACTGGGACCAGTGCTGGAAAGGCGTATCGCGTCCAGCATTTTTTCAGGCATGAGCCGTACATTTGTCATCAACCTGTACCAGAAAGCGATTGAAGTCTGCTTTGAGCACGGAAAACTAAGCAGCGTCCAGTCTATTCGCTTCAGCGGCTGGGGGGATATTCGCATCCCGCCGCTGCTGCTTGCGCCGCTGCTGTTGGGTTATCGCAGCCGCGAAGAACTCTCGCATGTTTACCCGGATCTTGGCGCTTCTGGCGAATACAGACATCTGGTTGACGTGATGTTCCCCAGGTTGGAGGCGTTTATTTACACGAACTATTAGGCGCTGCCGCCAATCTCCCACAGGATGATCTCCGGCGGGCAGAGAAAGCGCGCGCGTGGGGCACCCAATCCCTCCAGACCAACCCCGCGTGAGGTATAGAGGGTGGTGGTGCCCAGTTCATAGCGCCCCATGATGAAGCGGTTGCCCAGATGGCTGCTGGAAAACAGCGCGCCAATCAGCGGCAGGCGAATTTGACCGCCGTGGGTATGTCCACACAGGTACAGATCAATCCCCTGCTCGTTCGCTTCAGGGGCAATATCCGGCGGGTGCATCAGCAGGAGATTCAGGCCACTGCGAGGCGCGATCGCCATCATCTTTTTGAGTTGGGCGCGGTCGCGCTCCATATCATGGGTGACGACTAATCCCAGTATATTCAATGGTCCACCTGGAGTCTGGATGGTGATCCACTGATTCGGCAGCAGTTTGAGGTTATCCAGGCCATCGACAAAGGCCCGTACCCGCGCCATAGGCTCAACCAGTGGCGTGCCTGAAACACAATAAACCCCCAATGGTGCCTGCCACTGGCTGATGACCTCGCGGATAGCAGCCTCGGTATCGGGATTATACGTGTTGGAAAGGTTCACAAAGTCACCGGTAAAGACGATTACATCGGGCTTGAGCGTCTCCACCAGGCGATTAAGCTCTACTTCGCGCGGGGTAATACCCTCCATGTGGATGTCACCAATCTGCAGGAGGCGCAGCGGCGGTGCATCCGCGTTCCACTTGGAGGTCACGTACTGCTGATGAGTCACCCCCAGGCGAAAAGGCTCGATCCAGGTGGCATAAAACACCAGCAGCGTAATCAGCGCCAACAGACTCAACGCGATCCAGGTAGGCGAAGGCAGCAAACCTAATGCCACCAGCAGCAGCGCCCGCAGCGCAGACAGTGCCAGTATGGTCGGCTTATCCGGCCCAAAGCTGCGGCCTGTCGTGCGCAGTGCATGTAATCCCATCCAATCGGCGGTATTTGCCAGTCCGTAGCCCACGGTAATCAACGCTACCGCAACGCCATCATAGGTGGTGAACCACCATACCGCCGCTACCAACAGGATATTGAGCAGCAAAACACCCACCACGATATAAACCGGCAGGGTTTGCAAACGATCCGTGTTCACCAGCAGCCTGTGCAGCAGCGAGTTTTCCAACGGATCGGGCTGTTCAGTTGTTGTCTTATCAGTCACGGGCGAGTTCCGTCTGTGTGGTGGCTTACTCTACAGTTGGCTTAATATCTTCAATGAGTACTTTGAGTTCCGTGCGAATGGTTTCCAGGGCATCGGGATTTTCTAGTG
>JAIOHN010000130.1 GCA_019912985.1 Anaerolineae bacterium
CGGTATACTTCGTCCTGGGTTCCCTGTTGGAGGAGCGCCATCTGGTGGAGGTTTTCGGTCAGCGCTACATCAGCTATCAGCAGCAAGTTCCCTGGCTCGTTCCTTTTATCCGCTGGCGGCGACAACCTTAATCTGAGATTAAGTTGTGTGTGCTAAGCTACTTGCTCGTTTTAATTCAGGATTTTAATTATGGAAGCAGCAAAACGTAGATCAACACCTTCAAAATCCATGCAGCAGCGCAATCTGCTGATCATTGGCATTATCGCAGCGATTGCCGTGATCGCCGCTGTGGCGATCATTGTCGTATCCAGCCAGGGCGGCTTATCCATATCGGATACCGACTATGCCGACATCCCCCAGGAACGTCTGCCAGACGGCGGCTTTGTCATCGGCAATCCTGACGCGCCTGTGACGGTAGTCGAATTCGCGGATTTTGCCTGCCCTCACTGCCAGGAATATGCACCAACCATGCATCAGTTTGTGCAGGAATATGTCCTGACCGGACAGGCACGGTTTGAGTATCGCATGTTTATCAGCGGTGCCGATCCAATCAATGGCACGTACACCGCGCAGTTGGCCGAATGCGCCGACGATTTGAAGCCCGGCAGTTTTTGGCAGGCGCACGATATTCTGTTTGAACTCGGCAGCCGTGGACGCTTCAACCAGACAACTGCGCGCACACTTTCAGATCGCATAGGCCTGACTTACAGCGACTTGCTCTCCTGCGCTGGTGATGCCAGTCAGTATGAAACTGATGTGCAGTTGGGCCGCACCCTCAACGTGCAAAGCACACCAACGATCATGATTCGGCTCGACGATAACCGTCCACAGTACATCAATGCGGGTGGTCGTGAGTGGGATCGTGGCCCCGTACCCTATGAAATTTTGCAGGCAGTGGTCGCAAGCTCACAATAAACCCTGCTGCCTTGACAGCACTGAGCAGCCGATTCTATAGTGGGATTATATGGAAAGTAATAAAATTCCTGAGGGTGGAGAGTGGTTGCTCAGTGTTGCAGTAGATGTGGTCATCTTTACACTGCGCAATAATGATCTCCAGGTTTATCTCGTGCGGCGCTACGAAGAAGGCTACGAATCGCTGTGGTCCCTGCCGGGCGGCATCATCCGCGCTGACGAACCACTCGAAGATGCGGCCATGCGCCAGCTGCGGGAGCAAACCACTGTCGAGGATATTTACCTACAGCAGCTCTATACTTTTGGCGCGCCCGACCGTGATACCCGCCGCCGGGTGATCAGCGTGGCATATTTCGCGCTCGTTTCGCCGGATCAACTCGCACGGGAATGCCAGGACGATCAGAACAGCAATCGCGCCTGGTTCAACGCTTATAATCTGCCACCGCTGGCTTTTGATCACGCGGAAATGCTGGATGTTGCTCTCACCCGCCTGCGTTACAAAATCGAATATTCTGCTGCTGCTTTTGAGCTGATGCCGGAGGAATTTACCCTGCGTGAGTTGCAGGATGCCTACATGATTATCCTCAACGATCACACGCTGGATAAAGCCAACTTCCGCAAAAAAATCCGCGAGGCCAAGATTGTTGAATCGGTCAGCCGTTACAAGCGCACGGGTGGACGACCTGCCAAGCTGTATCGCTTTCGCAAAGATGCTCAACTCGAAAGCAAAGCCCGCCGATTTTTCCCATAGGAAAGGGCCAGATCATGGAACTAGAGCAGTTTATCAACCAGACCAGCCCCTTTATTCAATGGATGCTGAACTGGAAAGCCGGTTTACAACCGCTATCGCTGACGACGTTAACCCAGGGCAATCCTGCTGCAACCGGCATTGTTTCTGTGGATGTGATCAAAGGCTTTTGCACGATTGGCCCCCTCTCCTCCCCACGTGTTAACCAGATCGTTGAACCGATTGCGACCCTGTTTCAACAGGCGTGGGACCAGGGTGTTCGTGATATTGCGCTGCCGCAGGACACCCATCCGGCAGACGCGGTTGAATTCGCTCAGTATGCACCGCACTGCATCCGTGGCACCGCCGAATCCGAAACGGTCGAGGCATTCACACAACTCCCGTTCTTCAATCAGATCAGCGTAATCGAGAAAAACTCGATCAACGCCGGGTTAAATGCCGATTTTCAGACATGGGTCAACGAACGTAATCACATCAAAAACTGGATTATTGTCGGCGATTGCACTGATCTCTGCACTCACCAGCTTGCGATGTATATGCGTTTGCGCGCCAACGAAAACCAGATGCGTGGGGTGCGTGTCATCCTGCCCGTGAGCACCGTTGATACCTATGATTTGCCGGTAGAAACCGCCCAGGAAATCGGCGCGGTACCCCACGATGCAACATTTTTACACCTGGTTTTTCTTTATCATATGATGCTAAATGGTATCGAAATCGTCACCGAAATCACCGCTTGAGAGTAGAAACATGAGAACCGTTGAATGGCATAATGGCGCAGTCCGCATGGTGGACCAGCGCAAAATCCCCTGGGAATTGGTCACGGTTGATTTGCCGGATTATCAGGCAGTCGCCGAAGCGATTTCCAACATGACCGTGCGCGGCGCACCGGCTATCGGCGCGTCAGCCGCATTTGGCTTTGCCCTGGCTGCTCATCAGAGCCAGGCGGCGACAGTAGATGATCTCCTGGCTGACCTGAGAACAGCCGCAAAGGTGCTTAAAGACTCGCGACCCACGGCGGTTAATCTGGCCTGGGCGGTGGATAAACTGATGGAAATCGCCTCCAGCGGCGAGTTCACGGACCCCGACCAACTGCGTAAAGCACTGCTCGATCAGGCCCAATACATCGCAGATGAAGATGTAGAAATCAACCGGCGTATGGGGGCCAATGGCGCAGCGCTGGTAAAAAATGGCGATACTATTCTCCATCATTGCAATACGGGCGCGCTGGCAACCGTCGATTTTGGCACCGCACTGGGAGTCGTTCGCGCAGCACACGAGCAAAACAAACACATTCATGTCCTGCTGGATGAGACTCGCCCCCGATTGCAGGGATCACGTCTCAGCGCCTGGGAATTGGAACAGCTTGGCGTCAGCTACGATATTCTGCCAGACACCGCTGCGGGTTTTTACATGCAAAAAGGTGAAATCAAGTTGGTGCTCGTAGGCGCAGATCGGATTGCCGCCAACGGCGATACGGCCAACAAGATTGGCACCTACCAGATTGCGGTGCTTGCCAAAGAAAATGGCATCCCATTTTATGTGGTGGCCCCCACCTCCACTGTGGACTTGTCACTGAGCAGCGGCGCGGAAATCCCAATTGAAGAGCGTGACAAAAGTGAAGTACTTGCCCCTTATGGCAATGCCATTGCCCCTGCACATTTCCATGCACGCAACCCGGCCTTTGATGTCACGCCGAACCGGTATATCAGCGGCATCGTCACGGAAAATGGTATCGCCCGCCCGCCATTTACCGAGAGCCTGAAACGCGCCGTCGCAGGAGAAGCCGTATGACAGATTGGCAAAATCTGCCTTCTGGCCCGGCATTACGTCATCAGATCGCCCGCAGTGCGGGTTGGCACATGCGCAAAATTCCGGTATCAACGAACGGCGTAGAGTACGATTTTTTCATCTATGACAATGATGATCGGCTGGCCTATCATCGTGAAGTCACCAGCGCCGATCTGGAAAACGAGGCCCAGACCGAAGACGAGACATGGCTGGCAGCAATGGAAGATGAAGATACGCCGCGTTGGGATGAAGACCTTGATGATGCGCTGTGGCTCATTGACCGCAATCCCTATAAGTTGTGGCAATCCGAGGACCAATTTCACGCATGGGTGGGCGAAGAGCAGTACGCTGCACAAGGTGACACCGAACCTCTGGCCCTGATCCGGGCATGGTTATCATGGGCAGACGAGCATCTCCATTATTCAGGCTACTAGCCGTTGGCATCCCAGTCCTGTTCGCAGTGATTATCCTGTGGCAGTTCCGACCGCCCGCATCCATACCAGCGCTACCGCCAGGCTACACTGCTCAAAAAGCCGCCTGGTTAAGCATCGAGTGGGTGATGGAAGCGCACACTATCACAGAAATTGAGACACTGGCACAACATCTGCGCGAGCATCACATCACATACATTTTCCCTTATGTAAGCTACCTCAAGCCTGAAGGCTTCTTTAATCCCACCTTCGATCACGCAGCAGACTTTGTGGCACAGATGAAGTCTGCTGCACCCGAAATTCAGATTTTGGGCTGGATCGGAATCCCTTTACAGATCACAACATCAGACGGTGTGCGCACTGAAAACCGCCTTGAGGATGCGGCAGTTCGCCATCTTATTTCCGACTTCAGCAATAAGATGGTCACGGAATTGGGCTTTGACGGCGTCCATCTCAATGCAGAAATGAGTTTCAATGACGACCCGCATCTTATTGAAACACTTGACGCGATTCGCAAGGCACTACCGGAAGGAAAACAACTGTCTATTGCCACTCATGCGCTGCGCCCAACGGAACAAATCACCTCTATCCCCTATCCTATCCAACGACATCACTGGACAGCGGATTATCTGCGAGAAGTGGCGCAGCATGTAGATCAGATCGCTTTAATGGCTTATGACTCAGGGCTGTTTTTCCCGGCAGATTACCGCGCGTGGATGGCCTATCAGACACAGGCTGGCGCGGATGCCCTGAAGGACACCCACGCACAGTTGTTGATCGGCTTCTCAGTTTCGGATGAAAACACACCCTCGCACAACACTTCAGCCGAGACGATTCCAGATGCCCTCTTTGGCATCCGTTGGGGGTTGGAAATCAGCGACATGCCTGAACGCGTGGATGGCATTGCGATTTACGCGCATTGGGAAATGAATCCCCGAAAGTGGGAACTGGTGGATGGGTTTCCTTAGCGCTAGACACTCCAGAAATCATCTGGCAAATCCAGCGTATGGATGGGTTGTTTGCCTGTCAGCACATGGTGACCATCTTGAGTTTCCAGCAGCGTGACATAATCTGGATAATCAGTGGCAAACTGCCACTCCGCAATACTGTACAATTGAATCTGTCCCCACGCGCGCCACACTGTTACCACAAAGGGCAGGCGATGATAAAGTGCGTTGACCAGCTGTTCGCCACTCCCGACATCAGAACGGCGCGCCAGCATACTCAACGCGCTGCGCAGACGCTTGCTATCGAATGGGCCGCGAAAAGACCAGATTTGGCGGGGCGCATGATCCTCACTGAGCAGCGGCGCAATCGACTGTGGTTCGTCGGCACGCACTTCATCCAGCAGTATACAGCCCGGTTCCTGCGCTAGTGCATTACCAATCTGCTCACCAAACGTCACTTCTGGTTGATCACCTACCGGCCAACGGGCAACCAATCGCCGCATATCCGCAGGCAATCTCAGCTCACCCGCCCGTTCAATGGCGATAGTTTGTGCTGGTGTTGGGAGCAATTGCACCAGCGCGCTGAGCAGGGTCGTTTTGCCGGACTCTGTATCCCCGACAATTACCAAACCATGTGGCGACTGTGCCAACGCGCTTAAAATCTCCGCCGCCTGGGGGGAGAGAAATCCCTGCTCCACTAGAGCATCGAGTGTAGGTTGTTGCGCAGGATGCACACGAATATCGGCATTTAGTTGAAATGTCACAGGCGGTGCCAGCAGATTCACACAGACCGGACGATCACCGACCATCAAACCCGTTTCGATATACGGCTGGTCATCCGGTAAATCTGCCCCGGCATCCACCACTAGGCGTCGCAGGATACGGCGCAAATCCCCTTCATCCTCGAACAACGGCCCCACCGGCACAAGATCACCATGTCCGTAACGTACCGCCGCTTTATCCGGCCCATCGAGCGTGATCGTCGTCACATTTTCATCGGCAAAATAGGCATCCAGCCGCCCATAACCGAAAATATCGCTGTAGGCCCTGGCGACCAAATCAGCCTTTTCTGGGGCCGTAAGTTGAATTGATTCCACCGATAGCACATAATTGACTGTTTCCAAAAGCAGTTTAAGCCGCTGGGTAGAGGTTTGCGCTTCACGCAGCATTGGCGTATCCGCAAACTCCTCGCGAAACGCCTGCGAAATCTGTTCCAGCAGTGCCCGCACCGATACCATCCGCTGCCCAAAGCGCCCAGATAGCAAATCCGGTTCTCGCCCTTTGTCTGCATCACGTTTTAGGTCGGCCCACTCATCCTGATAATCGTGGTTTGGTTCTTCGCTCATCCGCTTTTACTCCACTTCACGCAAATCAACAGGCTGCAAATCCGAGTTATCGCACGGTTGGCGTCCCACCTTTGCCATCTGAACCCACTCGCCGTTCATCTTTACCCGCACAATATCCATTGAATAATCGGTGTTGGTGCCTTTATCGTTTTGCAGCAGACTCGATCCCACACCATAACTATCCACTGGGACCTCCTCTGCTTCGAAACGCTGAATGCGCTCCCGATCAAAGCCGCCGGAAACCACAATCTTGATGCTGTGACAAAACATGTGGGCGGCATCGGCTAATTCAGGCGGTACATCCCACCCTTCCCAGGCGTGATCCAGCGCTTCGCGCGTTTCACACACCAGACGCGCACTCACGCCCTTCGGCCCATCTGGTTCCATCGATACATCACGCACATGACTACCTGTATCCAGGCGCACACCATTCAAACTCCAGCGCCTTTTGCCTTCTTCGTCACCTGTCTGATAGGCTGCCCGGTAATGCGGCCAGAACGCCGTTGCGATTGCCAGTGACGTGTTTACTGTATCATTGTTGAAATCCACCAATGCGATTCGCGGCACTTCAACTGGCAAATAACGTGCGTAATTCACCATTGCTTCCGCCGTATCGCCTAAAAATGTCGCGACCAGGGCATGTGGCACTGTGCCGCCACCCTGCCCGCCCCACCAGGCACTCTGCGCGTCTGTGCTCGCCAGAGCCTGCATCTGATGCCCGGTTTCCATGTTGTAACGCTGAACCGCCAGCCAGTAAGCATAGCCATCCATCATCTGCGCTTCCGGCAGATCGAAACGCGCGGGAAAAAACAAAATAGGTTTGCCATTACAAACCTGCAAGAGATCATACACGTTGGTTGCGATCCGCGTCGCCCGCGTCATTACACCAAGCATGGTCGTTTCCAACAGCGCAAAATCACGATAACGACCGCGTATTTTGATGACCGGCTCAACCTGCATCGGGTCACCAGCGTAATGTGTCAGTACACCGTCTTCCACAGCTTCCACATCGAGCTGATTCCAGGTTTCGAC
The DNA here is from genome assembly GCA_019912985.1 of Anaerolineae bacterium. Classification (GTDB taxonomy): domain Bacteria; phylum Chloroflexota; class Anaerolineae; order Aggregatilineales; family Phototrophicaceae; genus JAIOHN01. Next base: position 7,205 of record JAIOHN010000130.1, read on the forward strand.
AAATGGCTCACCTTCAAAGTAGCCGCTGCCAAAGCGCACCATCGCCAGCGCGGCATCCACTCCAGCAACCAGGGCATGTGGCGCATGACGATTAAAATACTGTGCCTCCACCACCAGGTCACCATTTTCGACATTGTTCAGGGCATAAGGCAGGTGGCGAGGGTTCTCACCATCATAGGTATAGCCCGCCGCTTGCGCTTGTTCCAGCACCTGCACGACATTTTCGAAATATTTATCGGCGTAAAATCCCTGTCTTAATGGCTCAATATCCAATTTTAGTTTACGATTACTGAGGCGTTGGTGATCAAATATGGACATTGTGAAATCCCTGTTTGCATTTCACCCTATTCTACAACGTCTATTTTATTGTGGTATACTCCACCGCTGTTTTCGAAAACCTGCTTGAAGAGTCTCAGGAAAGTCAATGAATATCGTCATCACTGGTTCGATAGCATACGATTACCTCATGCGTTTTCCCGGTCGGTTTACCGACCATTTTCTACAGGATCAGCTCCATCAGGTCAGCCTCAGCTTCCTTGTGGATGACATGACCAAACATTGGGGTGGTGTGGCGGCCAATATTGCCTTCACCAGCGCGCTGCTTGGTCTGCATCCTCGTTTGATGGGGACTGTGGGTCGCGATTTTGGTGACTACCGAAGTTGGCTGGAGGCAGTGGGTGTAAATACCAGCACTGTCCGCCAGATTGATGAGGTGTTCACCGCATCCTTCTTCTGCAACACCGATACTGAAAACAACCAGATCGCCTCCTTCTACACTGGCGCAATGGCCTTTGCGAAGGATTATCGTCTCGCTGATGTATGTGAAGATAAGCCAGATATGGTCGTGATCTCACCCAACGATCCATTGGCTATGATACAGCTCGCAGACGAGTGCCGTGAACGCAATATCCCATTTCTCTATGACCCCAGTCAGCAGGTTCCACGCCTGACGGGAGAAGAACTGGGTCACAGTATGCAGGGCGCGCATACCATGATCGTGAACGCCTATGAAGCTGAGATCATTTGCAGCAAAACGGGCAAAACAATGGACGATCTCCGTCGGGAAATTGATATTCTGGTGATCACGCGCGGCAAAGAAGGTTCCACCATTTACTTGAATGGTGATGTGATCAAGATCGGTGCTTTTCCAGTAAACGGAATCAAGGACCCGACAGGTGCTGGTGATGCTTTCCGTGGTGGTTTTCTACGTGGATTGGCCGCGGGCTGGGATCTTGATCTCTGCGCACAGGTCGGTTCACTATGCGCTTCTTATGTATTGGAGCACGTTGGCACACAGAATCACCGTTTTACAACGAACCAATTTGTCGAGCGTTTCCGCTCCTACTACGATGATGAAGGCCAACTGGATGTCCTGCTGGAGACAGCAGCATCCGCCTGATAAAGTTTTTCAATCGCTCGGCAAGGGCGATTTTTGACATATAAGCCACTGACGACAAGTCGTCAAACGTGTGCTACAATTTCGACATTTATGGGCACACGCTGCCCTCTATTTGTGTTCATTGGGAGACAGCATGACCGTAGAGCATGATGTAAAAAATCTAGAACTTGCCACTGGGGGGCGCTATCGCATTGAATGGGCCGAGCAGGAAATGCCTGTGCTGCGTGCCATTCGTGAGCGCTTTGCGCGTGAAAAGCCACTTGAAGGTGTGCGTGTATCAGCATGTTTGCATGTCACAACCGAAACCGCAAACCTGATGCACACGCTGCAGATGGGTGGGGCCGATGTCGTGTTATGTGCCTCAAACCCGTTGTCAACCCAGGACGATGTGGCCGCATCCCTGGTGTCACATTACGAAATCCCCGTTTATGCGATTAAGGGCGAGGACAACGACACCTATTACGATCACCTGAAAGCCGCACTGGATCACAAACCGCATGTCACCATGGATGACGGCGCAGACCTTGTTGGCACCATTCACAAGTCCCGCCGCGAGCTGCTGGATGAGATCATTGGCGGCACCGAAGAAACCACTACCGGTGTCATCCGTCTGCGTGCGATGGCGAATGATGGCGCACTGGCCTTCCCCGTGGTTGCGGTCAATGACAGCGATACCAAGCATCTGTTCGACAACCGTTATGGTACCGGACAAAGCACACTCGATGGCGTTATCCGTGCGACAAACATCCTCCTTGCGGGGCGCACGGTGGTAGTTGCCGGCTATGGCTGGTGCAGCCGTGGAATCGCCAATCGTGCGGATGGTCTGGGCGCAAACGTCATTGTGACTGAAATAGATCCGCTCAAGGCGTTGGAAGCCGTAATGGATGGCTTCCGGGTGATGCCGATGATCGAGGCTGCCGCTGTTGGTGATATTTTCATTACCGCGACTGGTGACATCAATGTGCTTGACACTAATCACTTTGAGAAAATGAAAAACGGCGCGATCGTTTGTAACTCCGGCCACTTCAATGTGGAGATCAACCTTAAAGGTCTGGCGGAGATTTCCAAAGGTGAGCCACAACGGGTTCGTCCCTTCGTTGAGGAATATCTGGTGAATGGCAATTCGATCTATGTACTGGGCGAAGGCCGCTTAATCAACCTGGCCGCGGCTGAAGGCCATCCTGCCAGTGTGATGGATATGAGCTTTGCCAACCAGGCGCTGGGTGCGGAATTCATGGTGAAAAACGCATCGAACATGACTCCTGGTGTGTATGTCGTCCCAGAAGACATTGACAAGGAAATCGCCCGGCTCAAGCTGGAGGCTATGGGCGTAAAAATTGATACACTTACCGCCCAGCAGGAACGTTATCTGGCGCAGTGGGAAGAAGGTACCTGATCAAAAAGGGTACCTAACTGCTTACAATCCCACGCGGATAACGAAAAGGAGGAAAGAATGCTATTTATTAAAAGGTCGATTATCGGCCTCGTGATCCTGATTCTGGTCGTGACTGGCACCAGTTTGCTGGCACAGGCGGAAGACGGATCACAGGTTCGCTTTGTCCATACCATTCCGGGCGCTTCGGCCATTGATGTGTATGTAGATAATACACTCACAGCGCGTAATCTGGCCTTTGGCGAAGCTACTCCTTATATCGACATCGCCTCCGGTCAGCGTGCGATCAAAGTCACGCCCGCTGGTGCGACCACCGCACTCTGGGAGCAAACCCTGGATGCGGGCAGCCGCACCGCTTACACCCTGGTAGCCTCGACGCAGGATGACAACCTGTTCTTTAGCGTCTATCCAGATGACTTTACGGCGGTGCCACTCGGTAAAACCCGCTTTACCATCATTCATGCAGTTCCTGGCGCACCTGCCGTGGATTTGCTCCTGGAAGATGGTAGCCCGGTCATCCCTGGCGTTCAGTATGCCCAACCGCAGACCTCAGGCACGCTCGATATTCAGGTGCTCCCCTACAGCATGGTGATCGTCCCTAGCGGCGAAGGTGTAGACAGCGCATTGGCTTCAACTAGTGTGCTGCAACTCGCCAGCGGCACATCGCAGATGCTGCTGGTCTACGGCACCCCCAACGACCCACAGCTCAAAATGCTTGCCGCGCCCACCAATGCGCAAGACAGTGGTGGTTTTGTACGCATCATCAATGGCATTCCCAATGGTTCGCCAGTTGATGTCTACATCAACGAAACACTGGCTGCCATTATTGGCGCTCCACCAGAATCCGACAACGCGACGGGCTTTATCGCCGTTCCAACCGGAACCTACGATGTGGCGGTGCGTGCCAGCGGAACTGAACAGGATTTAGCCACCGCCAGCCTGGATGTCGCCGAGGGAGATTACCTCACCGTGGTCGCCCTCAGCAGTGGTGAAGATGTCACGCTCAGTGCATTTTCTGCCAGCCTGGATGCCAGCGCGGATATGGCTCTGGTCCGGGTCATCAACGGGGGCAGCGAGGAAACCGCAGTTTCGGCCATATTGGACGATGGCACAACCCTGGCTGATACATTGGAAGCCAACACCGCTGGTGATGTCGTGGCTATCGAACCCAGCACGCAGAGTATTTCTCTGAATGTCAACTCTGCGGGTGGCAGCAATATCTTTACTACCGAGGCACAAGATTTCAACGGCGGCGCGTTCTATGATCTCGTCGTTCTCGATGCAGACGCACTGCTCCTTTACCCGGTTGCACTCGCTCAGGCACCCGGCAGCGTACCTGGTGCGACCATGGCAATGGAAGAACCAGTCGCAGAAGCGACGGTCGAAGCCATGCCGACAGAAGCGCCGCAAGAAGTGATGCAGCCAACGGAAACACCGTTGGAACAGCCGACAGCGCCGCCAGTCACAGCAGGCGACCAGGCAATCGGTCGGGTTTTCAACCTCAATCCCGATGCCAACCTGCAACTGCGTCGCTATCCAGACATTCAGGCCGAATCACTGGGCTTGCTCCCATTCGGAGCCACAGTAACGGTCAATGGCCGCGAGGGTGAGCTTATCCCGAACCAGCCCGCGACACCGATCCCACCAGATTATGAATATGTGGACCCGGTGACGGAGCTGGAGGAAGACGAAGATCTCCCGCGTGAGCAGACCTGGCTTAACATCACCTACAACACCCCTGACGGCGGCACGATTACCGCATGGGTCCGCAGCGACTTCCTGGATGTTCGTAACCCGGCAGGTGAGCAACTGCTTCTGCGTGATCTGGACACCGTTCCAGGCAATCTCGCTGGTGAGAAATCAAACACGCAGTTTGCATCCCCATCGCAACCGCAAAATGTGGTTTCGGTGCGGATTACCAACATCAACCCAGGCGCAAATGTAAACATTCGCCGCACGTCAAGCGAGAATGGTGAGAATCTCGAAAGCATTCCGCTCGACGCAACGGCAACGCTGCTGGGCCTCAATGACGCGGAAACCTGGGCCTACGTCAGCTACAGTTCGCCCTCTGGCTGCGAAGTCGATGGTTGGGTGAGCACCGAGTATGTCGAGTACCTTCTGAACGATAACTCGACCGATCTTGCCGAGTTGAATGCGCGTGGACTGCCTGCGACGATCGCTGATACGCAGCTTGCACCACCGCCGGATTGCAGTGGCGCGGCAGTGCAACCCACTGTACAGCCAACACCTATTCGCAACCAGATCGTCGCCACGGTCATACTGGACCCAGGTGCCAATCTGAACCTGCGCCGTGACCCGACCGAAAGTTCAGCCGTATTGGTACAGGTTCCGAGCGGCGGCCAACTTATCGTCAATGGCCGCACGGGTGATGGAGACTGGCTGCAGGTTACCTACAACTCTACTCAGGGTGCCATTGATGGCTGGATTGCCGCGCGCAAGGGCACACCAGAAGGCACCGCTGTTTTCGTACGGCTCTCTTTCAACGGCGAGACTTATGAAATCGAACAGGTACCGCTGTCCGAAGGTGAAGTCGAAGAACCGACTGCAACACCAACGCTGGCTGGCTGATCTAAATCCATAAAGAAATGTCAAAAGTCCTGCAAACCCCGCAGGACTTTTTGATTACTGTCTCTCAATCGTTCCAACGTGTAGAATAGAATAAACCGGATCTGTGAGGGTATTCTTTTATGCGTCGCTTTCGCCATCTCCTGATGATCGTGCTCCTCTTCGCGGTGGCTTGCAGTCAACAACCGCTGCCGACGCTGATTCCGACTGCTTCTCCAGAGCCGACCGAACCACCGACCGCAACTCCACTGCCCACACCCAGCCCACTGCCGAGTGTCACGGAACTCACACGCGCGTCTGATCCTTCGCAGCAGGCTTATGTACGGGTCATCCACGCCGCGCCGGATGTGCCGACCATCGACATCTATATCGAGCGATTGGCAGTTGGTGCCAACATGGATTTTGGTGCGACGACCGAACCCACTGGCATTGTCGCCGGAGACTACTTCCTGCGAGTGCTGCCGCGCGGTGCTCGTCCAGACAGCGGCGAAGAACTTCTGGAAACCGAGATCACACTTGCCCCTGGTGATCACACCATGCTGATTTTTACAGGGACACTTGATGCACTGGAAATGACCGCCTATCCCGAATCAAATGCACCACTGGATAGAGGACAGAGCCGTGTTAATTTTATCAACGCCATCGCAGGCAGTTCGGATTTTACCGTCACAGCAAATACGACTTTAAACCTGCCCGCAGGTGAGCGTTCCGCTCCTCTATTGATCGCAGCGGGCGATACTGCTCTGACATTCCAGAGTGTGGCAACGCAGCCCTTCGAATACCCGATCAGCCTGCAAGAGCGCACCGATTACACGTTGATTCTGGCTGGCAGTGCGGATAATCCAACAATTATTCAAATACAAACCAGCGTGCCAGGGATCGCCAGCCTGCGCGTGATCAATGCTGCTGAAGCACTTGGTGAGATTGATGTCTACATCGACGGACAGCCACTGGCGACACAACTGCCTTACACCCGCGCAGGTGAACGTCAGAATTTTCCAGCCAACAGCTACACCGTGTCGATTTACCATGCGGGCGACGACCAAAATCAGGCAGAGCCGCTATATACGACATCGGTGATTGCCAATAATGATGATGTGCTGTCTGTGCTGGTGACCGGGCAATCACCAGATATTCGCGTGGTACCCTACCGCGAAGACCTGTCACCAACCCCACCAGACACCGCACGTGTCGCCTTCGTCAATCCTAAGAGCGATGTTTCGCGCGTGCGTGTGGATACGCAAGTCGGCCCGCTTGAGGCAGTTAGCGATCTGATTTACGGGCAAGAGCCGGTGACCGCTGACCTGCCGCTGGTCAATTACACCTTCTTCTGGAACGCAGTTGAAGATGGCGGCGTCACTACCCAGCTCGAATCCGACTCTAATATCCAGTTTGAGGCGGGTATCAGCTATCTCTACCTGTTTACCGGGCGCGGTAACGATCAAGCACTAATTTTCAGTGAGCGTGTGGGCATCGAAGCACCAGCGACTACTGCCGACGCAAACACGGACACACAATCAGAGACAATTCAGGAAACGCCGACCACTATTCGCTTCATCAACGCGGTCAACGGCAGTGTCGCGCTCGATTTGTATCTGGATGACACGCTGGTCGTAAGCGCCATCGAGTCGACCCTGGGCAGCGACCTGACCGGCGTCGGAACCGGGCCGTTCATCATACAGGTCGCCGCCAGCAGCACAGCCGATTTTGTGGCATCGTTGGATGCGACACTGGAACCCTCGACACCCTATACCGTGATCGCTTACGGTGAAAGCCTGGAGGATATTGCGCTCGCCATCGTCACCGATAGCGGCAGACCGCAAGGCAGCGCGGCCCAGGTACGTTTGTTCAACGGTGCCACCGCCGATATGACTCAATTAGGATTGGCTTATTCACCAGCCGCAGAACCAGGCACGGATCGCATCGGTACACCACCCGATGCCAGCAATTTCCGGCGCTCGGTTGCCTTTGGCATGGAGCGCATAATTCCTATTACCGACATCTCAGCAGGCACAGCCTCGGCCTTTGGTATCGTTCCCGCGGGGATCACTTCAGTGCATATCCTGGATACGACTGACGACCCGGATAGTGTTGCCAGCACCATCAGCGGCGTAGAGCTGGAACCCGGACGCCTCTACGATGTGGTGGCTTATCAGGAGTCTGATTCGCCCCGCGTCAATGCCTTTATCCTGGCCTACCCGGATACTTCAGGGTAGCGGATGCGCCTGCGTTCGCTATAATCCTGACGCATTTACGAAGAGGAAGCGGACGCGTGCGTGTTTTGATTACCGGTGCCAGCGGCTTTGCTGGCCGTCACCTGCTCAACCACCTGAAGATGGCAGAGCCATATCAAGAACTGCATGGCACCGTGGTGGAGCCACCTGCTCAGGTAGCGATGGACGGGGTCCAATTCCATCGTCTGGATCTGCGTGAGGGCGAAGCAGTAAACAAACTGGTTCAATCCCTGTGTCCAGAGCGCATTTATCATCTGGCAGCCCAGTCATCGCCGCGCCAATCATTTGCGCAGCCCTGGGATACCCTGGAGAACAACATCCTTAGCCAGCTTAATCTCATTCGGGCCTGCGTAGAAAATCGCCTTGAGCCACGCCTGCTGATCATCTCTTCAGCGGAGATTTATGGGAATTCGAACGCGCCGCTTAATGAGAACAGCCCGATTAAGCCCACATCACCTTATGGCGTAAGCAAAGTCACGCAGGATATGCTGGCGCTGCAATATCATCTCAGCCACCATCTGCCTATTCTGCGGGTGCGGCCCTTCAATCATTTCGGCCCCGGCCAGCGGGAAGGTTTTGTCGCGCCGGATTTCGCCATGCAGGTCGCCCGCATTGAGGCGGGACAGCAGCAGCCGGTGATGCAAGTCGGCAACCTGAGCGCAAAACGCGATTTCACGGATGTCCGTGATGTGGTGCGCGCTTATCACCAGATCCTTGAAAAAGGCGTTCCGGGTGATGTTTATAACGTCGCGTCAGGTACTGCACACAGCATCCAGAGTATGCTGGATATTCTGCGCCGCTACAGCACCACACCGATAGATGTGCGCCAGGATCCTGCGCGGATGCTTCCAATTGATGTTCCTGTCAAATGTGGAGATGCGTCTCACCTGCGAGCCGTAACAGGCTGGCAGCCACGCATCCCATTCGAACAAAGTTTACTGGATTTGCTGAACGACTGTCGCCAGCGTGTCAAAGCGCAATAGACAGCGCAGCAGGAGAGAATAGAATGCAAAAACGAGCCCTCATCACCGGAATCACCGGTCAGGATGGGTCCTATCTGGCGGAGTTCCTGCTCAAACAGGGCTATGAAGTCTTTGGCCTCATCCGCCGCACCAGCACGCTCAACTTTGAGCGCATCCGCCATATTCAGGACCAGATCACGCTTGTTTCCGGCGATATGCACGACCAGACCAGCCTGACGCGCGCGCTCAGCAGAACTCGCCCACAGGAAATTTACAATCTGGCCGCGCAGAGCTTCGTCCCTGCGTCGTGGGAGCAGCCGGTGCTCACAGGGGACATCACGGGCCTGGGCGTG
>JAIOHN010000131.1 GCA_019912985.1 Anaerolineae bacterium
GGCCTGATGCGCAAGAGCAGCGTTGTATCATCCTGGATAATCGCCAGGCCGTCACCCGCTGCCGCATAATCAAAGTCATAGCCGGTGTAAATCCCACCACTCACCCCTACGATTGCCCCTTCACCCACACGACACGAATCACGGTCGGATTCATCAGGACACGTAAGCGCGAGGTACTGGCGGTTGTTCTTCCAGATTGCCTTGCGCACATGACTGCCAACCGGCAAAAAATTCCCACTCCAATCACGCGGCGTCAGCCAGATCACACGAAATTCTGGTTCGTAAGTGAGCAACACACGATCATCTGGCGAGAGTACGCCTCCAGGCAGACGATCCAGCGTCACAAGATCAATGATTCGGCTTCCGCTGTCACCCTCGACGGTCAGATAGCGCCCAGTTGCCGACCAGTCTTTGACCCATAACGGCTCATCCAGCAGAAGCTGTGGCTCGGAATCAGGCGTAAACACATCCCATAACCACACACCGCGCACATCACTATAGGCCAACCAACGGCCATCGGGACTCCAGGCAGCATGGCCTGTGGTGTATTCCGCGCCCTGAAGCTGCACATCTACCACACGCCACAACAGCGCGTCCTCATCCTGCACCCGAAGACGACTGTAACGCAGTGTATAGACCTGAATTTGAGCTGAATCATGCTGGGTAACCCAGACGGCCAGCGCATCGCTGGTTGACGAAAAGACAAACGCCTCTCCCGGAATGGGACTACCATACATCAGCACAAGGGTCGGCTGGTCATCGCGCAGTTGAATCTGTGCAAAATCCATCCCGTTGGGCGAAAAACCGGTACAGCCTATGGTCGCGCAGGCTGGATCATGCCGCCGGAGCGCGTGCAGGTCATCATCCGTGAGCAGCAGCGGGTCGCTACCATCCACCGGAAGACGATAACGGCTGCCCGTTGTAGTGGTTAACAGGAGCGGCGCGAATAACGGATAAGGGCTGTTTTCAAGTGGCGGCTGTACTTCTTCACCGTTAGCTTCCGTGATGTGGTTAGCGAACTCATCTAGCGTGAGCGGAATACTATCGGAGGTAATGGCATAATGCGCCTCATCATAAGTAAATACACGGCCTTCTGCATTGAGAAACACGCGTATTGGTGAGTCATCCGTCGCAAAAGGGTAATACATCGGGTTGGTAAAATGACGTGGGGCCAGTTCAAAGCTGCCATCGGCTTTGCGCTGCAAGAAAATCACAATCTCCTCGCTCGCTTGCAAGGCAGGCGAAACGCCATAAAAACAGCCGCCACCGCTGAATCGTTCCTGAGTGCTTTCAATCCCGGGCGGGGTATATAACGACAGCAGGATATGTGTCGGGCCTGGGCCACCTTTCAGATACGATTGCACCTGCATCACGCCGTTCTGTCCAGCGTCGTCCAGAATTTCAAAGTGTCCTTGCACGATCACTTCGGCTTCCTCAACCAGTTCCGGTAATGTCAGCGGTACGCCACCACTGCACGCCAGCGCCGGACTCACCTGCACCAATGCGGTCAGCATCCCTATCAGAATCAAGCATTTTTTGAACATAGTCGTCCTCCCTGCTCTGATTTTAGTACGCACTTTGTTTGCATCGGCAAACCATTGGCAAAGCGAAGGATAGGGTAATGTAAGGCAAGAAGCGTATGCTACGAACAATTCAACCTCTACAGAGAAATTTCTTTTTCTGGTGGTAAACTAAAACATGTAGTGCGAGTCGAACAAGAGGACAGCTATGAAAATCATTGTCGTTGGAACCGGATTTGTGGGCCTAACCCACGCCGCCATCTGCTCCGAATATGGTCACGAAGTCTACGCTTATGACATTGACCAGAAGCGTATCGCCGCTTACCAGACGGCAGAGCGCGAACAGATTGAACATTATGTAAACGAGCCAGGTTTGGCCGCGACCATCGCAGAAAACATCAACCGTTACCTGTTCTTCACAACCGATATTGAATCGATTATCGAAGGCACGGACGCGATGTTCATGTGCCTGCCAACGCCGCCCAATCCCAACGGCTCGTCGGACCTCAGCTACTACTTTAAGGCGCTCGATTACATCGGGCCGCTGCTGGCTAAGCGCAAAGATCAACGCCGCATTGTGCTGGTCAACAAAAGCACCGTCCCCGTCGGCACGGCTCGCCAGCTCGAGGCAGTACTTCGTAAATACGATGTGCCGAATGCCGGTGTCGCCTCCAATCCGGAATTTCTGCCAGAAGGCGATGCAGTTGAGAAATCACGCCGCCCTGACCGTGTGGTCGTGGGAGCCGATACAGAAGACGATCTCCGCATTCTGCGCCGCATTTACTCGCAGTTTGTGAACCATGTTCGTATCCGCTACATTGAAACGACACCAGAAACCGCTGAGGCGATCAAATATACTGGCAATACGCTGCTGCTGACCTATATTTCCTTCTGGAATGGTGTCGGCGCGCGCCTGGGTGAAACCTTCGCCAACGTCAAAATGGAAGATCTCAAACGCGGTGTGACCAGCGATGCGCGAATCAGCACCTGGGGATCGTATGTATCGAACGGTGCAGGTGGTTCCTGTTTTGGTAAAGATATTCAATCGCTGATTTACCAGCTTAAGAGTGCCGGGCAAAACACCGATATGCTGGAAGCAGTCTTCCGCATCAATGAATACCAGAAGACCTACCTCATCGAGCGGGCAGTGCAGGAAGCGAATGTCAGCTTCAACCACAAGAGTGTGGCACTGTTGGGGCTGGCCTTCAAACAGCGCACCAACGACATGCGTGATTCATCCTCACTGCAAGTGGTCGAAGCGCTCCTGGGGCGCGGCGTCAACGAAATCCGTGCCTATGATCCACTGGCAGCGGAAGAAGCACGCCGTTACTTCGACCCGGAGAAAAATCACCTGTTCGAGAAAATCGTCTACTGCAACAGCGCACGTGAGGCGATTGAGGGCAGCGATATGCTGTTTATCTCGACCGACTGGGAAGAATTCCGCGGCCTCTCACGCAC
>JAIOHN010000132.1 GCA_019912985.1 Anaerolineae bacterium
CCGGCCCCTGCTCCCCCGCCTGCGCCTACGCCAGAACCACCCCCTGTTCCACCATTGGAGCGCGTGCGTATCGCCGCCTTTAACATCACCTCCGGCTTTGAAGGCGGTGGTTACGACACTTATCAGAATTACGACAGCGGCCTCATCAGCTATGGACGTTTTCAGTTTACACTGGCGGGCAGCAGCCTCTTCCGCGTGTTAGAAATCTATACCGCCCAATCCACCAGCGACCTCGCCAATGAACTGCGCAGCAACTATCTGGAACGGGTCCGCGTCCATGATGCCAATCTGCGTGCGGACCAGCGCCTGCGCGATCTCCTGATTCGCGCCGCCGAGGATTCGCTGATGCAAACCGCTCAGGATCGCATCGCCACCGAGCAGTATTGGGACATCGTGCAAAGTCTTAGCATTCGGCCACGCCAGATTCACCTGCCGCTGAGCATGGCCCTGGTCTTTGATATGGGCATCAACTTCGGCACGCGACATGGCTTTATCACCCGTGCCGAACAGGAAACCGGTCTGCCCCCACGGCATGCGCTGCCTGATGAAAGCGCCGAAAAACGGCTGATCACACGGCTGGCGGAACTGCGCCGAGATTCGCATTATCGGCAGGCAGAGCGGGATCATTTGCCTGGGCTGAAAGCGCGCGGTGATTTCTGGGTTCAGCAGATCAACCAGGGAAACTGGCAGCTCGAAGGCGATGCCAACGGCGAGATCGAGATCAAGCTTGGGCGGCGAGTCAGCGTCCGATAACCTCAACAAGTTCTCTTTTAAAAATGCAATAGAACATTTACGAGTCACTAACACTTTTCAGATACACTGTGAACATGAATGTTCTAAATTGAGGAATCAATAGATGGCAGATGAGAACAGCTTTTTGCGCGCACTACGCGGCGAAAGGCCTGATAAACTGCGCAAAATCCCCCCTGAAGCGGAATTCTGGCGGGATAAATATATTGCGCTGCACAGCGAATTGGATCAACTAAAAACCCGGCTGGAACGCAGTGCAGAGCAGCAGATCGACCAGGAAAAGCACACCCTGCTCCATGCGATGCTGCCAGTTGCCGATAACTTGGAGCGCGCGCTGCGACATGCGGATACCAATGACAGTGCTGGGCTGCGCCAGGGAATCGAACTGACGCTGAAAGCCTTTAGTCAGGCACTCAGCCAGCAAGGGGTGGAAGTGATCAACGCAGTGGGACAACCCTTCGACCCGGCACTGCATGAAGCGGCTGGCCTGCGGCCCAGTTCAACCGTACCAGCCGGTACGGTGATTGAAGTTGAGCAGCAGGGTTATAAGGTCAACGGAAAAGTGCTGCGTCCAGCGCGGGTCATTGTGGCAGGAGCGTAAGTGTATGGATTATAAGGATTATTATCAGACCCTGGGGGTCGAGAAAAGCGCCTCGCAGGATGAAATCAAAAAAGCGTTTCGTAAGCTGGCGCGGAAGCATCACCCGGATGTAAACCCGGATGACCCGACGGCTGAAGAACGCTTCAAAGAGTTAAACGAAGCCTATGAAGTGCTTTCCGACCCAGAAAAGCGCCAGAAGTATGATCAGTTTGGCGCGCAGTGGAAGCAGTATCAGCAGACTGGTGGGCAGCCGGGCGGTTTCGACTGGTCGCAGTGGTCCTCGCAGCCAGGTGGTGGCTCAAGCGGTTATCGGACGGTCACGCCGGAAGAATTTGAGTCGATGTTTGGTGGTGGTGGCGGCTTCTCTGACTTCTTCGAAACGCTGTTTGGTGGCATGGGCGGACGCACACGCGGCGGCGTGAGCTCCCAGTTTCGCACGCAGCCACAACCGGGGCGGGATATAGAGCATGAAATCGAAGTCACGCTGGATCAGGCGTTCCACGGCACAACGATGACCCTTCAGTGGGAAGATGGCCGGTCGATTGAAGCGAAAATTCCGCGCGGGGTGCGCAGTGGTTCGCGTGTGCGGCTGGCAGGCCAGGGTCAAGCCGGGACAGGCGGCAGTGGCGACCTTTACCTGCGAGTGACCGTCAAGCCGGATAATCGTTTTGAGCGTGATAAGGATGACCTGAAAACGCAGCAGACCATCGATCTCTACACCGCGGTGTTAGGTGGCAAAGTTTCTGTGCAGGGTATCGACCGCAGTGTGCAGCTCAGTATCCCGGCGGAAACGCAGAATGGGAAGGTATTCCGGCTGCGCGGCCTGGGAATGCCGAATCTGCGCAAACCTGATCAGCGTGGCGACTTGTACGTGACGATTAACGTGCGACTGCCGCAAAATCTGACGGATGAGCAGAAGCAGCTTTTCGAGCAGTTACGTGATCTGGCAGGCGAGAAGGTTTAAGTTCGCCTGCCAGTGAATGAGTTTACTAACTGTATTCGCCGCTGCTGTAAACGTAGATGGCCGGGCCGGTATCGTTGGAGACACTGAAGTCGAACTCATCCGCCGCCCATTCGTACATCCAGTGGGCATCGGTGATCGAGGCATTGACGCAGCCGTGGCTGGCGCGGTAGCCGAAACCATCATGCCAGTAGGTGCCATGCAGCGCGATGTCTCCGTCGAAATACATCGTCCAGGGGACTTCCTGCAAGTAATAGAAATCAGGCTGCTGGTAAGCACCGCTCATTGACGTGCGCGGATAACGCAGATAGACGTGAAATAGCCCCTCATTCGTTCCCCAATCCTTCAAACCAGACGAAATCAGGGTTGAAAACACGGGTGTTTCGCCTTCATAAGCGATCAGCGTCTGCTCGTACAGATCAATGCCGACCCATTTGTCAGTATCCACTTCCTCTGGGCGCTCAATCGGCGTGATTTTGGCGACATCAAACTGATGCACCCATTGATCCTCGCCGATCTGATACCAGCGATAACCATCAATTTCGACATAGGTATAGAGGTTGACACGCGTATAACGGTACATGAAGGGATTGTTGTCGGACTCTTCGCCGCCGGGGGTTTCCGCTGCACGCAGGTGGCGCAGTGTCCAGGCCATGGGATAGGGCAGCCCTTCTTCTGGCAGTTCCACCCCGGCGAAGCGTGAAATCAACACATCCTCGCTGAGGTCGGCGGTCCGCACCCACTGGTTTTCATCAATCTGCGACCAGTCCCCCTGCACACTCTTGACCGTCACAAAGCTAAAACCCTGCCCGGTCGTGGTCGCCAAACTGCCACCGGGGGAGTCATATACCTGCAAGCCGCCGCCCACGCGCCGGTAAACCCGGTCGTAAAGCAGGGAGTCGTCAATCACCAGCGGAGTGATGTTTGGCTCGGGATAGGCCGCGAGTTCCGCAGGAGACAGACCCAGGTCTGTGGCGCAGTCCACACTGAGCACACACCCCTCCTGGGCTTGCAGGGGCAGCACGATCATCAGCGGTAAAATCAGTATGAGCAGCCCCAAGAGATACCGTTTGCGCATTATCGCCCTTCCATATGACTGATCGATCTGTATTGCATCATTGTAGGAGATGCCTGCGCCCTGCTCCAGTATGGTTTCCCTACGGCTTACCGATGATCGCGCAGCCAGTCGGCCAACTGGATATAGACCGAGTGCCGCTGCCATTCCTGCCACAGTTGGATACGCTCGGCTTCGGTCAGGGCGACCAGGGCTTTACCCTGGCCGGGCGGGATGAAGATGCGCCATAGATCCGACCAGGCATCCGTGCTGGGCGTAGGATCGACCACGTCGGCCAATACCCCCTCCCCTTCATCGAGAAAAACCTGCTGGTGATCCACTGCATCCATATAGACCAGTGCATTCACAAAGCGGCAGGATCGCTTGGGCAGCGGTTGGGCTAGCCGCAGTATGCCCTCTGCGCCAATGGTTTCGATGACATAGCGCGCATATGGGCCGGGAAAACCGGCCAGCGAATCGATAAAAAACCCACTGTCCTCAACCACAACCGGCTCGTTAAGCTGGCGGAAGGCTTGCTCGGCTTTTGCCAGCGCCACCTCCTGTACAGTCGATGCCTGCGGCTCGACCAACGGCAGCGTAATTTGCCGGACCTCAAAGCTCGCTACAGCGACATGCTGCTGCATGGCGCTCACCTTGCCTTTGTTGCTGGTAATGAAGTTGATTTTCGTCACGTTGACGCCACCCAGGCTTTATTTGCAGATATGAAAAATCTGTGAAGTTCTCGATTCACAACGCTATTACAGGCTTAAATAGAATTAAAATGCAATTGGATGGTAAGACTCAGTAACACTTGTCGATAAGAAAGAATCGTGTCAATGTTTGAATTTGATAATGTATATGATGATACACCGGTCCCGCTTGATGGAGAAACCTTTATTTTTATGTCCGAAGGTCGCTGCATCGTTGCGCGTTGTCGTTATATCGATGACGAAATCTGGACATGGGATTACCCAACAAACCTGGATGAAATTCAGGCACAATTAATTCAATACCTTAACCATTTAGGATGCTATAATAGAATTGGTCAAACTTTCCAATGTCCAGAAGCCATCCATGCGCACCTGGAATGGTCTTCATCTGCGGCATAAGCTAGAAAGGCAGCGCCATGAGTATTGAAGTAAGTTGGGCAAATCCTGAAAAGACTGTAATCGTTTATGCTTATGAGGGTCGCTGGAGCATGGAGCAGTTTAACAACAGCTACCAGCAAGCCCGCAAATTAATGGACACGGTTCAGCATCCTGTTGATTTCATTATTGATGTTCGTAATAGTAGCTTGCTGCCGAGTGGGATCCTCTCGCGCGGCCGAAATGTCGTGACCACACCCCATCCCAATGAGGGACGTACCGCCATCGTCGGTGCCAACACGTTTGTACGGTCAATGCTTGATCTGTTTAGCAGGCTTTATGGTGAGCGTTATCGTGAGAGCAAGTTTTACCTCGCCCCCACGATGGATGAAGCCCATAAGTGGCTGTCTACAAACCGCGCCCAGGCTTAACGGGCGAAAATCGATTCGTAGATGTGATCCATTTCCTCCGGCCAGGCGATGCCTGGCAGGGGGTAGACCAGGTCTTCATATTTGCGCATCAGGCCAACGATGTTATCACGGTTGGCGTCATAGAAGCTTTTTAAGCGGATGATTTCGTTAGGATGGACATCGCGGTAGTCACGCCCAAAGTCGTGGCTGGCATACAGATAATCGTGAAGGATGGTCCGCAGCCCCTTCTCACTCAACACCAGCGGTGTGACCAGTGTCACATAAATCCGGTCTCCACCTTCCAGGAGATGCGGTATACCGCCACGGGAATAAATCCGGTTGAAACCGATCAGGATTTCCAGGCGGCGAATAGTACGATCCCCATAATACAACTCTACCATATCTTCCCATGAGGGAGCCCGACCGTGTTCTGCCGCAAACTTGGTCACGATCTCGAAGGTATGATTGTAGGGATTACCGCCATCTACCCCAAAGTAAATAATATGCTCCGGCTCGCCATCAAAACAATCCAGCGGCTGCTGAATCGATTCGGCAATCTCGGAAGGCATATAACTGGTATCGCCATAAAAACGAACCTGGCAATTATGCCGCGTGTAGACATCAACCAGCTGCGGGTGATTTGTTAGTGCCTGAATGCCCTTCAATAGAAATTGGTGGGCGTAGGGATTGCGCTGCGATTGATACCAGGAATAGACAGGTACGAAAATACGATAAGCCCCATGGCTGGCGGTCATATCCAGCAGTTGCGATAACTTGATGAGGACAGTCTCCAGATAATGTGGGAAATAACTGTTGTCCTGGGGGGGCGTGTCGAAATATTCGGAGAAGTACCAGCGCCGTGTGCCGTTCAGCAGCAGCGATACGCTTAGTTTTTCGGGATGGACAATGTCACGGACGACCTGAGTTGGCAGTGTAAGGAAATGTTGAAGGTCAGGCTCGTTAAATAGCATGTTTTTTTCCTTGGCCTTGGCAAAACTTGCTCAGCGGACAAATTGGGGTGTCGTCCTCCAAGAGAATGGATTGACAATTGGTAAACGTGGTAATTGACGCCGTGTTATACTTCATGTTATATTCATGAATAACGTAAATTCAATATAACAATTTTTAAGCAAAAAAGATATAGATTTTGTGTGCTAAACTGAAAACCTTAAATCAAATATTATCTGCTATGTTACCACCACTTTACAAACCGGTAATAGAGATATTTTATGACCGGTTTTAGGTGACAAATATCACTTTCTCCTTTCCTCAAATCCTGATAAATGCAGTGCAAATAAACCAATATTCCTGCCGTGCCCCTGAAAAAGCAGTTTATGATGGGCTTTAAGGGATCAAATTATGTCAGTAGGCTCATCAAAAATGAAGAAAATCGCCTGATCCCGGTCACGACTTGACTTCACCAAGTTCTGAGGGTGCTTATGCCCCCCAGATGCGCGGCATCCACAGAGGTTCAGCCCCCATGCGCTCAAAAAGCAAAGCCCATAACAGTCGTGTGCGATCTTTGTAATAGGCTGGGTTGTCCCAATGATTGTCGCCAGTACGTAAATCAATGAATTGACAGTCTTTACTTTTTGAATTAAGGGTCAGCATGTATTGACCATCACTGTAGGTCTTGGTGTACATGGCGGGATTTTTATTGGCCCGTTGAGTCGTCTCCGGGGTGGGCGGCTCCTCTTTCGCTATCTCCGCGCGCAGCAGTTCTTCTAACAAACTGGCGCGTAAAGATTCATCAGCCCAGAGATTGTGTGTTTCAGCAGGATCGTTCTGGAGATCGAAGATTTCGCCATAATCATGCTGGTAATAAGCTGTGAACTTGTAACGCTGGCTGATGTAGGTTTTCACATGAATGGTCGTCGGCTGGTGGTGGTCCTCAACAATCACATGATCGCGGGCCGCGTTTCGCTCCCCCAACCAGACGGATGATTGGTCGACACCAGTCATTCCCGGCACTGAATCAATCCCACAAACGCTGAGCAAGGTCTGTGGTAGATCGACCAGGGTTTGCATCGCCTCGGACTCCGCGTTTACGGGTACATGCTCCGGCCAGGAGACGATGAACGGCACGCGAACCACATCTTCATAATGAAACGGCCCTTTGGCGATCAAGCCGTGCTGACCAAAGAAATGACCGTGGTCGCTGGTATAGACGATGAGCGTATCGTCACGCAGGCCAAGCGCCTCAAGCTGATCGACAATCTGGCCGATATATTTATCCATGCAGCTGATCATGCCGTAATAGACAGCGATGTCGCGCGCCAGCGAATCACGATCCTGAAGATGGGATTGGAAACCGTGCATGGCGTTGCCACCTGCCTCTTTCCAGGCCGAGAAATCCGGTTTTTCGGTCTGCGTCATCTGGAAGTGCGGCGGATTGTGATCATGCTCACCGGGCGTAACCTGCGGGACGGTCACATGGGCCGGGTCGTACATGGTATCCCAGGGTTCCGGCACCAGATAAGATGGGTGCGGATCAAAGAAGCTGGCCCACAGGAAGAAGGACTCCCCTTTTTGCTGGTATTCGCTCAGGAGCGCTTTTGAACGCTCGGCAATCCAGGTATTGTAATGAAATTCCTCTGGCAGCGACCATTTATGCCGCTGTGCATCCTGGGTGCCAGTGGGTTTCTGGAAATGATCGCGCCAGTTGGTCAGCCCCTTTTCCTCCATCCACAGCGCGTAATGCTGACCCACGTGCGCTTCGTCAGTGTGGTTGCGCGCCAGTTCCACATGCTCAAAGCCGTAGAATGGCCCCTCGAACTGCTGCCAGTAATCCAGATCCTGCATCAGCGGATACGACTCGAGCGATGGAAATTCCTCACTGCCCCGCAGCGGCTGAAAGTGCGCCTTGCCCACCAGCGCAGTGCGATACCCAGCGCGGCTGAAGGCTTCGCCAACTGTTGGCTCCCATTCCGGCAGTTTGGTTCCCAGACTGTAGGCACCATGCTGGCTGGGATATTTGCCGGTAATCATAGAGGAGCGTGTGGGCGTGCAGGTGGGGTTGGGACAGTAGGCTCGTTGATACACGGTGCCGCTGTCGGCTAAACGGTCGAGATTAGGGGTCTGAATCTCAGGATGACGAAAGGTGCTGTGGTGCTGCTGGTCGCTTGTAATAAGGAGAATATTTGTCATAAAAGTGCCGTTTCACGATGCCTGGCAGAATGATTTGCCTGATTTTACCCCTCTCCAACTTCGATCTCCACCAATTGGACTATGCCGAATAGGATGAGTGCCCCATGCTCCATAGGTCAGCCTAATTTAAGATCGCGTTACAGATGTATAGGGTATGGGAAAATGATCAAGCAGAGTTTCGAACTTTTAAAAACGACCTTCACCGAGTGGAATGAAGATCACGCCCCGCGTATGGCTGCGGCGCTGGCTTATTACACCGCGTTTTCGCTGGCACCGCTGCTGGTCGTGGTGATCGCCATCGTGGGATTTATTTACAGTGACGGTACTGCTCGGTCAGAGATCATCCGGCAAGTCCAGAGCACGATGGGGGCAGATGCTGCCGATATGGTGAACTCGCTGATTGAGCAGGGATTCAGTCCAGGTGAGGGTATCATATCGACCATTATCGGCCTTGTGACCCTGGTTCTGGGTGCCATGGGCGTGTTTGGGCAGCTGCAAGGCGCATTGAACACCATCTGGGAAGCCGATGAGAAACCTCGAGAAGGTGGTATTCTCGGTCTTGTGCGCGATAAGCTGCTATCGTTCGGGATGATTCTGGTGATCGGATTTTTGCTGCTGGTATCGCTGGTGATCAGCACGGTATTGGCCTCGGTTCACACCTTTCTCTCAGGGCTTTTACCCAGTACGCAGACGATTTTTCAGATCGTCAGCTTCTTGATCTCTTTTGGGATTACCACGCTCCTGTTTGGATTGATTTACAAAGTGCTGCCTGATATTGAGGTCTCCTGGCGGGATGTGTGGGTCGGCGCAGCGTTTACCTCGCTGCTGTTCTCGATTGGCCGCTATCTGCTGGGCTGGTACCTGGGCAACAGCAGCACCGCTTCGGCCTATGGTGCAGCAGGCTCCTTTGTGATTATCCTGTTGTGGATTTATTACTCCGCGCAAATTTTGCTTTTCGGCGCAGAGTTTACGCAGGTTTATTCGCGCCAGCACGGATCTCACGCAGGTGTCCCCGCTGCTGCGCCGCCTGCGCCAGCGGTCCCCTTACAGCCACCAGCACGTCCGGCCCTACCCCAGCCCAAAGCCAGTACCGCTTCCAGCCTGATTTTTACCATCGGCACACTGATTGTGGCTTTGATTGCTGGCCGCATCCAACGGCGATCCGAATAGTCGCCAGGCAGCCCATAAAGCCGATATTTAATGGGCATTCTAATAGGATGCCGTGTCTTGTTGGGCGTCTGGTTATGGGCAAATGGGCGGGAAAGCGCCATAATCTGGCAGGTGTGACACCCACAAAAGGTTGCTTATGCGGATTACGGGCATTTTTAATATTCTGGCGACTCCTTTGATGCACAACAGGCGCTTGACCTGGCGAGTTTGCGGCGGTTGGTCGAGTTTCAACTGGACAAAGGCGCTTCCGGCCTGACGATTCTGGGCGTGCTGGGTGAAGCCGCCAAGATGAATGTCGACGAGCGCAAACAGGTGATGGACACCGTGATGGAGACGGTGAACGGGCGCGTGCCGGTGGTCGTCGGTGTGAGCCACCCTCATACCACAACGGTCATTGATTTGAGTCGGGGTGCGTTCGCCGCTGGCGCGGCAGGTGTGATGATCGCCCCGCCTCGGATGGATGAGCCAACCGACGCGCAGGTGATGGCGCTTTACCAGTCGGTCGCTGCGGCGGTCGATGGCGCGATTGTGGTGCAGGACTTCCCGCCGATCAACGGTGTGATCATGTCGCCGGACCTGCTGGCGCGCATCGCGGATGAAATCCCCAGCGCGCGTTACCTCAAGCTGGAAGACCCACCGCTGATGCAGAAGATCAGTGCGATTTGCCAGCGCACGGATAAATTCGAGATTTTCGGCGGTTTGGGCGGCATGTTTTTGCTGGAAGAACTCCAGCGCGGTGCATCCGGCACGATGACCGGCTTCGCTTTTACGGAAATCCTGGTGATGGTGTATGCGCGCTTCATGGCGGGTGATAAAACGGGTGCGGCCCAACTTTTCGATCATTTTCTGCCACTGATTCGCTACGAGAATCAACCCGTGATCAACCTGACCATTCGCAAGGAACTGCTGCGCCGCCGGGGTGCGATTGACCACGCGACGCTGCGTAATCCCTTCGCGCCGATTGACGCGGGAACCCATGCTGAGATTGACTGGGTCCTGAAGCGGGTGGGCATTATGGACCCGACACAAAAAATTGAAGGAGTGTAACTGTGGAGTTAGGTTTGCAAAATAAAGTCGCGCTGGTGGCTGCTGCCAGCAAAGGGTTGGGTTATGGTGTGGCGCGCGCACTGGCTTCAGATGGCGCAAAGGTGTCAATTTGCAGCCGCAGCGCCGATGAGATTGAGGCCGCGGCCAAAAAGCTGGCCGATGAAACTGGTGCGGATACCCTGGGAACTGCCTGCGATGTGACCGATCCAAAAGACATTGAGACCTGGGTGAAGCGCACGGTTGAGCAATGGGGACAGATTGATGCCCTGCTGGTGAACGCAGGCGGCCCACCGGCTGGTTACTTCAAGGAAATCAGCGACGAACAGTGGCAGGCAGCGTTTGAGCTGACGCTGATGAGCAGCATCCGCATGATCAACGCAGCGATCCCGCATATGACCGGCGGTGGCGCGATCCTCACGATTACCTCGTCTTCGGTGCGTGAACCCGTGGAGCGGCTGGTGCTTTCCACCGTCATGCGCTCTGGTGTGGTGGGACTGGTCAAAACCCTAGCGGACGAACTCGCCCCGGATGGTATTCGCGTGAACAATCTCATTCCAGGACGCATCGACACCGACCGTGTGGCGCATCTCGATGAAGGCACGGCCAAGCGCCTGGGAATCAGCTTTGAAGAAGCACGTGAGCGCTCGCTGAAGAATATCCCACTGGGACGGTTGGGGACGATTGATGACTTTGGCGCGGCGGCGGCTTTCTTGCTCTCGCCTGCCGCCAGTTATATCACGGGCGCGACACTGCAAGTTGATGGCGGCATGATGCGCTCCGTCTGATCCAGCGCAACCATCACGGGCACCCGATGAAGGGTGCCCCGGTCGTCATGGGGCAAGTCTGGCTGTAATGGCATATCGCTCGTCGGTCACCGCCCCACCCCACAAATCCGTTTGCGAACTAAGGTCATCCACTTTGACCTGGGACATTGCATGTGGTAAGGCTTCAATGATCGCCTCAGCATGTAAGCCTGCATTGGTGTGCCAATACCCCTCAATCAGGAGCAGTTGCCCGCCCGCTCGCAGTAAATCAGCCCAGCGCAGAAGTACCTGTGCAGGTTCCGGCAGTGTCCATAACAGATGCCGGCAAACAATGGCATTAAACTGCTGCGGATGCAGTTGCGGGAAGGCTGCGTCCATAGGCTGAAATCTGATAGAATACCCCGCCGACCGCGCTTTTTCTTCCGCTACCACCAGCATCGCGGTCGACAGATCCACGCCGGTCACATCGTATCCAAGTTCGGCCAGCACCACACTGAGCGACCCTGTTCCACAGCCGATATCGAGGACTACTGCTGGTGGAGGCACAAGTGTTTTTTGAAGCAACGCCACCCATGCAGCGCGGACAAGTGGATGGCGTAATCCGTGATCTGGCTGCTGATCGAAAATGGCGGCTTCCGCATCCCATAGTTTGCGAGAAGCATTCAATTCATTTTCATAGTTTGAGGCCTTATCCTGACTCATAATATACCCCTACAAAAAATCTCATACTTCATAATTTCCTGTTCAATTTATAATCCAGGGATACAAATAACTATTTTGTAACTTACTTGAAGGAGAAATAATGCGCATCAAAATACTTTTCCTACTTGCCATCCTTATATCCACCAGCCTAGCCGTCACCGCCCAGGAACAAGACGAACACCCGCACTGGACGTATGAAGGCGAGGAAGGCCCGGCGCACTGGGGTGAACTGAGTGAGGCATTTGCTCTGTGCAACAGCGGCAAAACCCAGTCACCGATCAACATTGCCGACGCCTACTCTGTGGATGTCAGTGACATCGCCTTCAACTACAATGCATCTGCGATCAATATCCTCAACAACGGCCACACAGTCCAGGTCAACTATGACGAGGGCAGCAGCATTGTGTTTAATGGCGTGACCTACAACCTCCTGCAGTTCCACTTTCACCACCCCAGCGAACACACCCTGAACGGCGAACCTGCACCAATGGAAATTCATTTCGTCCATGCAGATGCCGATGGTAATCTAGCTGTTGTGGGGGTGATGCTGCAAGAAGGCGCAGAAAACACGGCTTATTCTGATGTGCTGGCGAATCTGCCCACCGAGGAAACCGAGGTCGAAACCCTGGAAGGGCTGACCATAAGCGCGGCGGATCTGCTGCCTGCCGAGCATACTGTTTATACTTACAGCGGCTCACTGACCACCCCGCCCTGCTCTGAAGGTGTGCGCTGGCTGCTGATGGATCACGCAGTCGAGCTTTCCGCAGCGCAGATCGAAGCCTTCACCTCCATCTTTGAGAACAACGCACGGCCTGTCCAACCCCTCAACGCGCGTGACGTGCTGCAAGACTCCACCGGCATGTAAGCCACTTATACCCTGGCGAACCTGTGTGTCGGTTCGCCAGGGCGGCATTGACCGCTATGCGCCCAAGGTCTGAATTAAGCCTTTGAGATAACCCACATGCCAGGCGCGGCTGCGTTCCTGCCAGTCGGTATCGCCCTGAATGCCAGGGTGATGATCGGGGACGACGTAGCCCTGAAAGCCGATTTGCTTGAGTGCGCGGAAATTCTCGATCATGTTGCCATCACCATCACTGGCAAACACCTCGCGATACTGCGGCACGACACCGGTCACATTGCGGAAGTGGACGTAAAAAATCTTCTGACGCTCACCAAAATAACGAATAAGTTCCGGCACATCCTCGCCTGCTTCCTGCATGGTGCCGATGCAGAACAACAAGCCGTTGTAGGGACTCTCATAAGTCTCCACTAATTTGCGTAACCCTTCAAAGCCGGTCAGCACCTGCTCCACACCCCAATATTGTTGCAGCGGCGGATCATCAGGGTGAGTCGCCAGCCGGACGCGCGATTCCTCCGCAACCGGTACGATGTGATCATACAGATAGGCAATCCGCGACCAGGCTTCCTCATAAGGGACGACCCCGGCAGGCGCATCGGTAACTTCCTCTGCGCGATAGTCGAAGTCCAGCAGAAGTGTGCCACCGCGCCCAATTGGCTGGTCGCTGTAACCGGGTTTGCTATGTGGGTAGCGTCCATCATTGACCCAATAGGTCAGCCGCTGGTCAATAATCACGACCGGCGCTATTTCAGGGTGATCAGCGTAGGCTTCACCAATCGCCCGGATGGTTTTTGATACTTTGTCGATGTCCTCATCGCGGTCCGCGCTGCCGTTCAACTGATTCTTGAGTACTGCCCCGCCCAGGCCGATCCCGGTCAATTCCAGATCGTAGCGGTCAAAGCGCTGACGCATCATGCGCACATCATCGGCATTCAGGTAGCCGCGCTGGTTATACTCCGGCACGGCCCAACCCCAGATGCTGGCCCCGTCCGCGCCGATCTGCTGGGCATAGCGCAGGCGGTCCTCCGCGCCATTGTGCGAACGTAATCCAATTTTCATTCTGCCCCCTTACCTGTAAATAGAACCACCCCTTCCGCAGAAGGGGCGGCATTCACTTTATTTTACCGTATTAGCCCTGCAGTAAGGACTCTGCGCCGTCAATCCAGATTTCGGTGCCGGTCACATGGCTGGAGGCATCCGATGCCAGGAACAGTACCACCTGGGCCACTTCCTCGGCTTTACCAGGCTTTCCACCGGTCAGCGGAATACGACCGTCGATAAAATCGACGCGGGGGCGCACCTTATCCAGGTTACGGATGGTGGTGTTATCACGAATCTGGGTGGTGATGGCCCCGGGGCAAATGACATTGACGCGAACTTTGAATTTACCCAGCTCTACTGCCAGCATCTTCGCCATCGCATCCTGCCCAGCTTTGGTCGCCGAGTAAGCGGTCGCACCGGTATTGCTAAAAATGCGGGTGCCGTTTACAGATGAATTGATAATGATGGCCCCGCCCTGCTTTTTTAGATAGGGAACGGCATACTTGATGGTGTAGAACGTCCCATTGAGGTTGATGTTGATCGTCTGCTGCCACTCCTCAATGGTTAGATCATCTACCGGTGCCCAGACACCATTAATGCCAGCATTGGCAAACACAATATCCAGACGACCAAAATGATCAATCACCGTCTGGACCCCTTTTTCAACTTGCTCCGGTTTGGAGATATCGGCCAACACCGGGATTGCTTCGCCGTTATTGGCTTTGATATCGCTTACGACCGCGTTCAGTTCATTCTCTGTACGTCCCAGAACAGCGACTTTTGCGCCTTCAGTAGCAAACAGGTGAGCGGTTGCCGCGCCAATGCCGGAGCCGCCTCCTGTGATGAGTGCCACCTTGTCCTGCAACTGCATACTGACCTCCTGATTCCGTCCATTGTCTTGTGAACCCGACGCTCGGGTTACTCATCTTCAGAGTCTGCCCGGAGTGTACTCACAATTTCATCGAACGCAACCAGATTGCCAAAACCAGCCACCAGAAGCGGTGTATCGCCTACGGTCGTAAACAACAGCACCTGTAACTGCTCATCTGATGTGGTGTACTCAATACGGATCGCCTGTGTGCCATCCGCCAATTCGTAATTCGCATCCTGCAAAATCTCACCGTCCTGTTCGGTGATCATCTGTCGCTGATTTTCAGCCAGCACCTCTATATCGGTGCCTGCATCCTGCGGGACAAAGTCGATTTTTGTCTGCGCTGGATCAATACCACCTGACCCGTTTTCCTCTGGCTCAAATGAAGTGAGGCTGACCGGCGTGCCAGCATCACCCTGCACATACCAATCCTCTGGATAATCAAATGCGAAACCAGCCTGTGAATCGGTATAAGTTTCAGTCGGGCCGCCTAATGAATTGGCATTGCTATCCGGCGACTGCCCCGTAATCGCTTCGCTGTTGATATCACTGCTCTCCACATCACTGGGTTGAAGGCTGTCCGCCTCTTCAGTTGCAGGAGGTAATGTCGGAATATCGGTCGGCTGTGCCTGCTGCTGACAAGCCGCCCCTACCAGTAGAAGTAATACGATCCATATTCGAGAGATCATGCGCTTTCCTTTCTATTCCTCTAGAGCATAGCAGCAGGGCTAGCGGGGAGAGGGTGTCGGCTGTCAGATTTCCGTATAGGCCAGTTGGCCCAGATTGATGAATTAAGCCTCAAACAATTAATT
>JAIOHN010000011.1 GCA_019912985.1 Anaerolineae bacterium
TGCGCTGGGAGTTGCTCTGCAACTGTTGCCACAAAATCACCACCGTACTTACCCCATGTCAGGCTGTTACCCAGAAAAACGATCTTCATCGGTTGTGGACTCCGTTTTCACGTAGAAACTCGGCAATTGCCTCGGCGAATAATTGTGCGCCCGCCTCGGTTAAGTGAATGCCATCAAAACTGTAGCTGTGGCCGACGTCATCGCGCCGCCGATCATAATCCGGGCTGAGCAGCACAACAAAGTTTTTAGCCATGAAGGGCAGCAGCCTCGGGGCAGGCCGAGAGGATATTTCGAATGGGGTCAGCCGCGCCATCAAATCCAATGTCGGCACTTGCAGTTCCTCGCAGACACTTTTAGCCTGCATGTTCATCTCGCGCAGCGCGCTGACAACATCAGGATTGTATTCCACAGGCGGCAGCACCACCCATACTTTGATCGACTCGCTGAGCAGTTTCATAATAATCGCGCGTACATTTTCCCGAAAGGCGACCGGGGAAATTCGCCCGCCAGCGATTCGCTTCACGAACCTGAAATAGGGGCTCAGATCGGACACTGCCCAGGAGTAGGCATCATTGACACCAATCATGATGACGACCCCGTCCGGCTGCCTGTCGATGACATCGCGGTCGACCCGGCGGTAGAGATTCAAGCTGGTGTCGCCATTCACACCTTCGTTGTAGAAATGATGTCCCGGCAGCAGCAGCGCCAGCTTATTGACATAATTTACGCCAAAGTTGCCGGCGGTCAGGCTGTCTCCGAAAAAAACGATATTCAACGCACTCTGTCTCCAACAAAAAGGGGACGGCGAACCGGCCCCTCATGAAATTGTTTTTGGTAGTTGCTCAGTCTCCGGCAGGCTCGGCTTCTGCCTGCCATATTTCAGGATCGTAAGCGGGCAGTTCGCAGCGCAGCGGCTTATCCTCACGCTGGCCGAGCGCGTAATCTGCTTGCATCAGCTGGTGAATCTCGCTGGTGCCTTCGTAAATCACCGCGCCCTTGCTGTTGCGCAGATAACGTTCCACCGGGTATTCGTCGCTAAAACCATACGCACCGTGAACCTGCACGGCTTCCAGCGCGGCCTTCACACTGTGATCGGTGGCATACCACTTGGCGATGCTGGTTTCACGGGTGTTGCGCATCCCCATATTTTTCATCCAGCCCACCTTCCAGCATAACAGGCTAGCCGCATCATACCACTGCTGCATGTAAGCCAGCTTCTGCTTGACAAGCTGGTGATCGCCGATGGGATGGCCGAAGGTCGCGCGCTCGTGCGCATACTTCAGGCTGTCTTCCAGGCATGCGCGGATTAAGCCAGTTGCGCCGCTGGCAACGGTGTAGCGCCCATTATCCAGGCATGACATGGCGATCTTGAAACCTTCGCCTTCTTCGCCCAGACGATTCTCTACCGGTACATGCACGTCCTGCATGGCGACCCATCCAGTCGATCCTGCTCGTACGCCCAGCTTACCGTGAATATCCCCGCTGGTTACACCGGGCATATCACTGGTGACGATGAATGCGCTCATGCCGCGATGCCCGGCTTGTGGGTCGGTCTTGGCGACTACCAGAAAGTGGTGCGCTTTAGTCGCCAGGCTGATCCACATCTTTTCGCCATTCAGCACATAATGATCACCATCACGCCGTGCCGTAGCGCTCATATTAGCGACATCACTGCCTGCGCCCGGTTCGGTCAGGCAGAACGCCGCGTATTTCTCGCCCTGGGCCTGTGGCACCAGGAAACGCTGTTTTTGCTCCTCAGTACCCCATTGCAGCAGTGCCATACTGTTCAGGCCCATGTGAACGGACATGACCACCCGCAGCGTTGTGTCGCCACGTTCTAATTCCTCGCACACCAATCCCAGGGTGATGTAATCGAAGCCCTGCCCACCGTAACGCACGGGTATATTGAGGCCGAGAATGCCTAACTCTGCCATCCGTGGCAGCAGTGCCGGGTTCATCTCCTGTTTGCGATCCCACTCGCCAATGGTAGGGATGACCTCCTTTTGGACGAAATCCCGCACCATCTTCTGCGCCTGTTTTTGTTCTTCGTTCAGTGAAAAATCCATTATATTGTGCCTTCTTCGAGGGAAATTCGCCGTTTCTAGGGGCGAATATCGTGTTAAGTGTACGTGAAAACTTCTGGCGTTTTCGGTAGATTATACCATGTTCAAAATAGGCCAACGAACCCATAATACACTGAAGAAGTAAGGATTATGAAGCACTTGAACACGCCATGTTAAGAGAAAATATCCCGGATACATTAGTCACCACCTACCTGGAGATGAACCGCCGCAGCGCGTTTCGCCCAGTCTATCTCGAAGATAATGGTGAATTTGTGGTACTCCGTATGGAAACGGTGGATGTGCCTTATTACCGCTATCTCTATAGCGCGGTCGGTGAATCGTGGCGCTGGCGAGATCGTCTGCTTGTGCCCGAGTCCGAGCTGCATCGCGCGTTGTCTGATCCAAACACGACGGTGGATGTGCTCTATGTCGGCGGTGTACCCGCAGGCTATATCGAGCTGGTGCGTGGCAAAGAGGCTACGGAAGTTGCCTATTTTGGCCTGCGTCCGGCTTATATGGGACGTGGTCTGGGCAAGCATTTGCTCAGTTGGGGAGTCGCTCACGCCTGGAGTGATGGAGCACAACGCGTCTGGGTCCATACCTGCAACCTGGATGGCCCGTATGCACTAGAAAACTACCTCAAACGGGGATTCAGTGTCTATAACATCACTGAGGAACCGATGCCAACCCGCTACTTTTAGCGCATTAATGACGCTCAGTGGCCTGCCAGTGTGAATACTTCATCAGCGATCATCGTGCTATTGGTGACGTGGGTCGGCTCCGCCTCAAAGTAAGCATCCTTATCCCAAAACGAGCTGATCTTGGTCGGCATCATGATGTCGTCAACCGGCTGCTGGGTTTGTGAGAGGTGCATAGTGAACTGCTGCTGCCGGTTGTTATCTGGATTCAGACACTGCACGCAAGCTTCTTCTAATGATGAGTCGGGGCGCAGGCGCAGATTGACCGTGGTGTTGAGCAGTGTGTTGGTCGCTTCAAGATTTGTTTCGCTCAAGTATTTCAAACTGACAAAGTGTTCGCCCAATGGGGTGAGCAGCACGGCAGCCATCGCCCACAGCCGCTGTTGCAGCGAGTAGATCAGGTCTGCATTCTCGCTGATAAGTGCGGTACTGCTGCTGCGCATGTAACGGTAGGTATTGCCATCGAATGCTTCGATACCACGTTGCAAGGTCAGCCCTGCTGGATTCACGGCGAAATCCCAGCGGGCCGCATTCGGGAAGCGAAAATGCGCAGTGATCTCGACAGGTACCCAGGTTGTGATTGGCCCCACTTTCGCGCGCGCGCGGCCTTTGAAATCAATTTCGAGGTTTTCAATTGCCGGGGGGACGACCCCGTAGCGCGCCTCAATGCTGCGACGCAGTAAATCTTTAGCCTGCGTGTCCCCTCGTGCTAGAAGTAGAACTGGCACTGGAATCTCCTGAGCTGCTGACTTGAATCATGAAGATCGTAAAGACCCACTTTTACAAGCGTAAAGCTATATTTTCGTTTCTCTGCATAAAGATTGCATGATAAACCAATTTTTTTGCGTGAACAAACTCGCAGCTATAAGTATCACTCTTAATTTACTGAAAGAACATTGCACCTAACTAACACACCACCGCAGAGCGGTGGTGTGTTGTGAAATTTACAAATTTGACTTGTCCGTTTAGTAGGTTGCCATAGCGGGGTCAATCTCTTCAGCCCACGCCAGGATACCGCCTTTGAGGTTCAGGAGTTTGTTCTTGTATCCCAGCTGGCGCAGCAGGGTGATTGTATCCGCGCTGCGTACCCCTGACCGGCAGTGTACGATAATCTCCCGATCATCCGGGATCTGACTCAGCACAGTCGCCTCGCGTGGCTTGCGCCCGGCCAGCACATCATGTGTCGCCGCCTCAATATCAGGCTTGGGGATGCGTAATGTGTCATCCAGGGCGCTGATCTCCCACTCCATCGGGTTACGCACATCCAGCACCAGCAAATCTTCGCCGCTGTCCAGGCGTGACTTCAACTCTTGAACGGTAATTTCCTTCACGACATCATGCTCATCGCCGCCGTTGTGCTTGCCGAACTCGCTCCGGTCATGCGCAGGCATGCCGCAGAACTGCTCGTAATCGATTAATTCCACATCCTCTTTGGGGATGCCGCACACCGGGCAGTGAGGATCTTTGCGGATTTTGATAGTCGTGAAGCTCATTTCCAGCGCATCATACAGCAGCATCCGCCCGATCATCGGCTCGCCGATTCCTAAC